>JBFJUC010000075.1:0-10313 GCA_041624875.1 Alcanivorax sp. | reverse complement strand
GGTGCCCGGTGCTTATCGTTTTCGGGACCCCCTTGCTGCAATAACAGACGCAGTTGCCAACGAAGACGTTGACCCTTTTGAAGTGGCGCACCGTGCTCAACATGAGATTGAAGCTCTTGATGCACTGAAGGTGTTCGAAGCAAAGCCTGGATTGTTTGGGTTTAGCGTCGATCTCGTAAAAGCAGGAGAAGTAGTTGCGAAAGTATTTAAACGGTACGCTCGCTAGCGTTGCGTATAACAAGTGGGTGAATCTGACCGGTACTGCGCTGCGCTCCGTCCCGGCAGCTTACTCAAGGCGTTAAATCGCTCCTGACTGTAGTCATGGGCGGCTAGAAGGCTTGGCAATAGAGGCAAATATAGAAGTAACTGTGAGTATCTTGTTTGGATTGGAAATTTGGGTCTTTGCGACACTTCAATTTGTTAAGGGGGTTCTTATGGAAAATTCATTCGTGAAATCATGCGTATGGTGCGGGGTGGCGTTTCTGCGAGGCCATGGTGGGACACTTCCAATCCAGACGAGAGATTATCAGTTACCGAGTATTTGCCTGGCCAGGAGAAACGTAGAGAGGTTCGAGCCCTCTCCCTCGCACCAATTTTATATCGCGTAGGTTGTATGCAGCTTAACAAGGCGCAGCAGTACGCGGCCGATGGCCGCCGGACGGCTTTCAGCCGCCGCTGTGCTCAGCGTTAGATGCCAATGGCTCGAGGGTCTGTATGCAAGACTTCGGAACTAGAGAAAACGCATCATCAGAAGATAAGGCGGCAGCTGAGTCGGTAGTCGAGCGTGTATGTCTTGCTGTAGAGCAGCTCTGTACGGAGAAGGGTGATGTGAGAAAGCGGCTTGAGATAGCGGTTATGACCTTATTGCCCCTCCAAGTCCATGATTTTCCCGAATCTTTGCAGAGTGACTTTGATTGGGTCCTGCAAGAGTCGACCAAATATAAGTCTCCGCACCCAAAGTTCCGAGGTGATCTTGAGGCTACGATGAAGCGGATTAAAAACTCAACCGGTCAGAAAATCGCTCAACGAATTTTTAGTATCTACTCCTCAATACAAGACATTCGCGGCTTTCCACTTCTAGAGTGCAGAGGCACTGATGAGTAAGCATCTAACAAGGCAATTAAATTCGTTCCGGCCTGCGGCCTCCACCGGACGCTCTTGTCAGGGCGCCGTTTATTGCTGGCGTTAAGCATCAAAATGAACTACGGATTTACTAAGGTGGCAACTAACTGGAATGATAAGGAAATGAATAGTATTGACGTTCGTTTAATCAAAGCCGTTCTGTTCTTTATTCCACAAGCTAACCCTGATCAGGAAAAGCTATATCCGTCTGTGGCCAAGTGGCTCATCGAAATAGATAAAAGTGGAGCTCCAGTACGAGAAATAGCAATGGATAAGAATGACGCCCCTCTGTTTGCCGCCCCCAATAGCCGCAATTTTGGGCTCTGGACAGACAGCAACAAGAGATTTGAAGTTGGAGAGCTGGAGCCATCTACCAAAGAAGAGTTCGAGTCGCTTTGGCAAAAGGTGGTACGAAATGCTTAACAAGGCGCTGTTGACGCCGCTATCGCGGCTGGGACAGCCTACGCGTTGCTCCGTCGGCCCCAAAGCTTGGCGTTAACTGTCAAAATGAAAAACGTGCTAGCGATTATCGGAAATTTACTGGCAATTGCTATTTATGGGGTTGGTCTTATATCTCCCCTTACACCTTCTGAGGGTGCGCCGACCTTTGGTGCTCTCTTAGTATTTGTTGGCTTGCCGTTGGCGCTCTTATTAAATTCGTGGAGAGTTTACACTAATCAATTTGCCAAGTACGCCGTGGCACTTCAAGGCGCATGTATGGTTGGGCTCACCGGCTGGTTGCTTGCAGTTATCTCGGGGGTATTTGTCAGTGCCAGTTAACAAGTCATTCCAGTGCGTTACGGCCCTGGCGGGCCTCCACCGGACGGCCTTTTCTCCGCTTCGCCGCGCAAAGGCCGCCGCTGAATATTGGCGTTAAAAATCTATGAACGATCGAGCTTGTAAGCACTGTAGCGAAGTAAGTCAAGATTCTCGGATACGAACCCGTAGAGATCTTGAGAAGGCAATTCGAGTAATTGCCGCAAATATATAAGATGGCACTATTCGAGAAAGTGAGTATTGGCCAAAGGGTATTCTTAATTGCTGTGAAAGTGGCCCTTTTTCTGACCTAGAAAATGGCAAGTCATGGGGAGACATCGTTGATTACTACTTTGAGTGTCCTAAGTGTAACCAGCTTTATCATCTCACGGCAGAAACATATCATGGTAGTGGAGGCTGCTGGTGTGCTACGGAGCGAGAGTAACTTTTAACAAGTCAGAGCGCGCGGACTTGGTAAAGCTGTCACTTTTTTGTTCCAAAAGCCGCCAACTACACCAAGCCAGTGTTTGAGGCGTTAAGTGGAGAAACGATGATGCATCTTGAGGGAGCGGCAACTATAGGCGATAGCACTCACGCCAATTCTGTAGATGTGTCCTTGAATCTCGCGCAAGGCCGCTGCCTGATTTCTGAGAACAGTGCCAACACTACTGGGAGGTTTCTTGGCCTCTCTTTGGCCACGAAGGATAAGGTGTTTCTCGAAACGTTCGCCTCCGAATTGGAGGTAGTGAGTTTCTTGCCGAAGAATTAGGCCCATTCTACCTGTCATCGAGTACTCAGGCCGAACCAACTGAGGATAAGGATATATCCAGCTCGGGCCTAGCGATCGCACTGGGAATTAGTCCGAACGTTATTGATCTCGATGAGATCGAGCTAAGGCGATTTAGCTCCAAGCTCGGCTTTCAGGTTATTAAACCCGACATGGGGAATGACTCTGAAACCCTGTTTCATTGTGATCCACGAATGAAATTTGATTGCTCTATAGAACTCGACGGGAGAGAGGTTCGGGTACATACGTTTCGCCCCGGTACGGTGCTATCAAAATATGTGCGATGTTTTAGCTCAAGTCTCGATCTATCAAGATATACGAACGAGCTTCGAATAGCCGTGTCTTTATTCCTGAGAAGAAGGGCGTTCCTCCATTTTTTCAGAACTCAGTCAAGAGTCAGTTTAAATCTCTCTCCGCCTGACCAAGCCATATCATATGGCGTCTTGGTAAATAGCCCTCACCGCTATGAAGAAGTTCTTGAAAAATTGACAGCTGCGTCGTTGCGTCAGAGAAATCATTTTCTTATTGAAGCATTTTCCAATCCGGGTACTTTGGAGGTTAGACTCTTGAACGCATTCGTTCATCTTGAAATGGTCGATGGAGGAAAGACCCTATCGGGGAATCGGGTGGCTTCAGCTTTAAAGGTAAAAAGGGAAAATGCTGATGCGCTCATTATTATGCGCAATGTCATGATTCATGACGGCCTCGGCGTCCGTGACGCCCTTGCAGAAACGCGCCGCCGTCTCAAGGCTAAGCCAGGTGGTAAAACGGAGGCGGAAGTAATTGAACAAGCATTTCAGACAAGCTCCCCACATGGAAACTTCTATGCCGCTGTAATGGACGCATTCTCCAAGCACTTGGCGAGGGAGGCTGGGTTTACATGCGACTGGACAAACCGGAAAGTGGCATTGGCGTTATGAAAATCGAATCTATCGCACAGTCCCACTTAACAACAGCGTCCACGCGGATCGGCTTTTCCGCTGTCGCTCCAAAGCCGTCCGGTTACTCTGGGCGTAAGGTTGCAAGGCCTCGAAATTCTCCGAGGCCCGCCTTTCAGTCTCAGCTACTGCAATCTCGAACAATCGACAGTCGTCCGTCCTCCACCGTAATCGCTACCGGTGTGTCGACGGAAAAGCCGGATTTTTCAAGCCAGAGACCTTTCAGAAGAATGAACGGTGCCACGCGATTCCCGCTGGAGGGAGTACGTTTCGAAATATAGTCCCACTGGTCTTTACGGACTTTGAGGGTGCGGTCGCTTATGGTTATGCTCCTGTTGTGCAATTTCTAGGTTGCGTCAGTAAGGCGGTCGGGAGGCCAGAAACAGCAACGGGTACTGCTCCGATTATTCCTGCAAGCAGGTGTTCTATTCGCCGGACCTCCCCACCTTCACTCCCGGCCACAGCGCGCGCCAGAAACGGATTAGTAAGGCATGACGATGAACCAAAAGTTCGTGGTTACCGGCGGCCCCGGCGGCGGTAAGAGCACGCTGCTCGAGGCCCTGGCGGAACGGGGCTACCGCATCGCGCCGGAGGCCGCCCGGCGCCTCATCAAGGCGCGGCTGGCCGCGGGGCTTTCGCCGCGACCGGACCCGGTCACCTTCGCGCGCGCCATCCTGGACTCGGATAGGGCGCAGTACCGAGCCGCGCCGGATCATGACGGCACCATCTTTTTCGACCGGGGCGTGCTGGACGCGCTTTACATGCTGGATCTGGAATCCGCGATGTCGAGGGATGAGATCGCGAAGCTGGTCCGGGCATTTCCCTATAACGAGACCGTGTTCCTCCTGCCGCCCTGGGAGGCGATCTACGCCACGGACTCGGAACGCGATCAGACGTTCGAGGAGTCCGTAACGGTGTTCGAGGGCATGAAGCGCTGGTATTCGCGGTGGGGCTACGACACGGTGGAGGTGCCTCGCGCCAGTGTTGAGGCCCGCGTTTCGTTCATTCTGGACGCTATTGGTTGCCGCTCCCTTTAGGCGCCTACCCGCTGCAGTGGCGCCATGCCTGCAATTGACGTTATGACGTCATAACGTCAAAATGTCGCCTATTGTCAGCCTAACCGGAGGCGGCCATGAGCGGCACGTCCAAGCGTTCAACCATCTACTTCGATCCCCAATTGCATGCGGCGCTGCGCCTTAAGGCGGCGCACACTAACCGTAGTGTTTCCGATATCGTCAATGACGCCGTTCGTGAGGCGCTGGCCGAGGATCAGGAAGACCTGGCGGCGTTCGAAGACCGCGTCGCCGAGCCGACGATGAGCTACGAGGCCTTCCTCAACGAATTGAAGGCCGATGGCAAGCTATAAGCTGGTCTTCAAACGGTCCGTCGCCAAGGACTTCCGACCAATCCCACGGAAAGACTCGGCCCGTTTGCTGCGCCGCATCGATGCACTGCGGGAAGAGCCGCGTCCGGCGGGCTGCGAGAAACTTTCCGGGCTGGAGCGTTATCGCATCCGCCAGGGCCGGTATCGGGTGGTGTACGAGATCACCGATGAGTGCCTGATTGTGACGGTGGTGAAAGTGGCGCACCGGAGGCATGTCTACCGGCGATAGTGCGGTCCGGGGTGAGTTGTGATTTTGCCCGAGGAGGGTATGGATGTGAGCTTGCTGCATGTTCAAACCATGGCGCGGTACAACCGCTGGATGAACCAGAAGGTCTACGACGCCTGCGCTGGCCTGGCGGATGAAGACCGTAAGCGTGATAGGGGGGCGTTCTTCAAGTCGGTCCATGGCACGCTCAACCATATTTTGCTCGCGGACCGGATTTGGATGGGGCGGTTCACCGGTGTGCCTTTTCTTGTCGCATCGCTCGACCAGGAGCTGTACGCCGACTTCCATGTTCTACGGGATGAGCGGGCGGCGGAGGACGAACGCATCATCGACTGGGTGGCGGCATTCTCGTCGGAGGATATGGAGGGCGATCTGGTGTACACCAGTGTTGTGAACCCGGAATCACGCCGTTATCCGCTCTGGTTTGCGCTGTCCCATTTCTTTAATCATCAGACACACCATCGCGGCCAGATCACCACGCTTCTTGCCCAGCTTGGCGTCGATGTGGACGTTACCGATCTTATCGGACTCAAACCATGAACCGGAAGCAGGCGAACGAGTTTGCGGCGGAGTGGATCGAGGCGTGGAACGCGCACGATATCGAGCGCATTCTTTCTCACTATGCGGATGATTTCGAAATGAATTCCCCGGTGATCGCCAAACGGCTGGCGGTGCCGTCGGGGATGTTGAAGGGCAAGGCTGCGGTACGTGAGTATTGGCAGAGTGCGTTGCGCGCTTACCCGGACCTCAGCTTTGAGCTGCTCAAGGTGCTGCAAGGCGTCTCCTGGGTCACGCTCTACTACCTTGGCGCAACCGACAAGGCGGTGGCGGAGACGTTCCTGTTTGACGGCAGCGGGAAAGTCACGCAGGTGTTCGCGTCTTATGCTTAGGCCTCGGGTAATGGGCGGCTAGGCACCCGTCTGTTATCGATATCGAGAGATTGAATATTGCTGCCGTGTAGGTCGACGGCCTGGTGCGCAGAACGGTCGGCCCGGAAGTGCCGCCGAAGGTGGAATACCCGCTTACTGACTGGGGGCAGGCCCTTTGTTTGGTGCTGGATGCGTTGCTTTCCTGGCGTGAGGGGAAGGATACGGAATAAGCTTTAGCCTTGAATAGGATGTCGATAACCGCCCCGTTGCGACGACAAGGTATTGAGATGCCGCAAGTCCGATACCAAGGGAGCAGAAAAATGATACAGCCCGCGAAGAACACTATTTGCCTCTGGTTCGATGGCGACGCGGAGGAGGCGGCTCGCTTTTACGCCGAGACCTTCCCGGACTCGTCGGTTCACTCGGTGCACCGCGCCCCCGGCGATTTCCCCTCAGGCACGCAGGGCAATGTGCTCACCGTCTGGTTCACGGTGATGGGTGTTCAGTGTCTGGGCCTCAATGGCGGCGACGCGTTCAAGCACAGCGAGGCGTTCTCCTTCCAGGTTGCCACGGAGGACCAGGCCGAGACGGACCACTACTGGCACGCCATTGTGAATAACGGCGGAGAAGAGAGCGCGTGCGGCTGGTGCAAGGACAAGTGGGGGCTGTCCTGGCAGATCACGCCGGTCGTGCTGACTCAGGCGGTCTCTAACCCTGATCCCGCTGTCGCTAAGCGCGCCTTCGAGGCGATGATGACGATGACCAAAATCGACATCGCGGCCATCGAGGCGGCCTGCCGCGGTTGATGGAAGGGGGCGTCGCCGTGACTTACGAGGAATACAATAGCTTCTGTCGCTCGTTGCCGGCCACATCCTATGTGGTTCAATGGGGCGGCGCCCACGTTTGGAAAGTGGGCGGCAAAGTCTTCGCCATTGGCGGATGGGAGAAGGCCGGTACACCCGCCTTTACGTTTAAGGCATCGGAGCTCAACTTCGAGGTTCTGCGGGATCAGCCGGGCTTCCGGCCGGCGCCCTATCTGGCCTCTCGGGGTATGAGGTGGATACAACAATACGATGCGCCTGAAGAGGCGGATGAGGCGCTCCAATACTACCTTAAGGAGTCCCACCGAATCGTCTCCCTGGGGCTGACTAGGACAATGCAGCGGGAGCTCGGACTCAATCAGAAATAGCCGCGGTCGTTGATCTCGCGTCTATCATTAAGCGGCTGAACGGTACACGTCCGGCGTATGTAACAGTGAGGGAAATGATGATGATTAATAAACTAACCGCCATTGCGGTGGTTTTCGTGGCAGGTATTCTATTCGCGACCCCCACGTTCGCGGGTGACAAGCGTATCGGCATACTGGTCTTCGACAAGGTTCTCACTAGCGATGTCATAGCGCCGGCGGAGGTCTTCGGGGTTGCGACACGGAAATCGTGGTTCTCTGATTACGAGGTTGTATTTATTGGCGTAGAGCGGAAGCCGGTGATTACAACCGAGGAAGGAATACGCTTGCCGGTCGATGCAACGATACACGACGCGCCGAAGCTGGATGCTCTAATCGTAGCCAGTGCCTACGATATGGATTGGTTGTTCGAGAACGACGATTTAACCGCGTTTCTACGCGATCAAGCGAAGACGGCGGCATGGTTGGGAAGTAACTGTTCAGGGGCGTTTCTGTACGCACACGCAGGGCTTCTGGATGGGTTCCGTGCCACCACCTGGGCGGGCGGAGAGGCCCAGCTTGAACGCGAATTTCCTAAGATCGATGTGGTCTTTGATCAGAATGTGGTGGTTGATCGAAACCGTATCTCCAGTAATGGCGGTGTGCCTTCCTATCAGGCCGCCTTGGTGATGCTTTCAATGATGGCCGGAACGAACAAGGCGGAGACCGTGTTTGAAACCATCCAGCTCAATCGTCTGATCCCGTGGTCTGACATCGAGGCCTATTTGCCTGAAGAAAAGAAATGAAGCGAACGCGACGCTCTGGGCTCAGGTCTTTGCCTTTGCCTGGAGGATGACACCCCAAATCGAGACGTTCGTGTTGACGTACGTACCGAAAGGCGTACACTTTGCCAGCATGAACTTATCAGAGGTGCGTCATGACCGGCATTACCGCAACTGAGGCGCGCAGCAATCTTTACCGGTTGATCGATGAGACCGCCGAGTCCCACCAGCCTATCGTGATCCTGGGTAAGCGGAACAAGGCCGTCCTGGTGTCCGAGGAGGATTGGTCCGCGATTCAGGAAACACTCTATCTGCTTTCCGTGCCGGGGATGCGGGAGTCAATTCGTGAGGGCATGGATGCCCCCGTGGATGAATGTGATCAGGAGTTGGATTGGTGACATGGAAGTTGGTTTACACCAAACACGCCCAAAAAGACGCAAGGAAGCTCGCTTCAAGCGGTCTCAAGCCGAAAGCCCAGGAATTGCTGACACTGATCGCTGAGGATCCGTTTCGCAGGCCGCCGCCGTTTGAGAAGTTGATCGGCGACCTTTCCGGAGCGTACTCGCGACGTATTAATATTCAGCATCGTCTGGTTTATCAGGTGCTTGAAGGTCAGCGCGTTGTGAAAGTGCTCCGCCTCTGGAGTCACTATGAATGAAACCTTTCCACCCGCCCGCTAGACGGTCAGATACTTCTTCACCAGCTCATCGCTGAGCGCGCCGATGTCGTCCTCGGCGACCTTGCTGCCCCGGTCGATGATCGCGAAGCGGTCGGCGGTGGCGCGGGCGAAGTGCAGTTTCTGCTCCACCAGCAGCACGGTGAGGCCTTCTTCCTTGTTCAGGGTTTTGATCACCTTGCCGATCATGTCGACGATGTTGGGCTGAATGCCTTCGGTGGGTTCGTCGAGGATCAGCAGGGTGGGGTCCAGGGCCAGGGCGCGGCCGATGGCCAGTTGTTGCTGCTGGCCGCCGGACAAGTCGCCGCCGCGCCGGTGGCGCATGTCGTGCAGCACCGGGAACAGCTCGTAGATGCGTGCCGGGATCTTGCGGCTGCGGTCGGCCCGGGCCTGCAGACCCGTCTCCAGGTTTTCCTCCACGGTGAGCAGCGGAAAGATCTCGCGGCCCTGGGGCACATAGCCGATGCCCGACAGGGCCCGCTCTTCGGCGGCTTTTTTGCGCAGGTCTTTACCGCCGAATTCGATCTTGCCGGTAGCGGCGGGCAACAACCCCATCACCGACTTCAACAACGTGGTCTTCCCCACCCCGTTCCGCCCCATCACACACAGACATTCACCTTCGGCCACGGAAAGGTCCAGGTCCCACAAAGTGTGCGACTCCCCATAAAACTGATTCAATCCACTCACACTCAACATGCTCTGTTCTCCCAGGCGGCCCCAGGCCGCCCGCTATTAACTATTCACTGTTAACTTTTAACTGCATTACGCCGATTCCCCGAGGTACACCTCGATGACTTTCGGGTCGTTTTGGATATCCTGCATTTTGCCTTCGGCCAGCACGCTGCCTTGGTGCAGCACGGTGACGGTATTGGCAATGGAACGAATGAACTCCATGTCGTGCTCCACCACCATCACCGAGTGGTCGCCGGCCAGGCTCTGCAGCAGCTCGGCGGTGCGTTCCACTTCGTGGCGGGTCATGCCGGCGATGGGTTCGTCCACCAGCAACAGCCGGGGTTTCTGCATCAGCACCATGGCGATCTCCAGCCATTGTTTCTGGCCGTGGGAGAGCGCGCCGGCGAGCTGGTCTTTTTGCGCGAGCAGGCCGACGGTTTCCAGGGTTTGCGCCATCCAGTCGTACTGCTGGCGGGTAACCGGTTGCAGCAGCGCCTGCCAGGTGCCCTTGGGGCCGGCCATGGCCAGCTCCAGGTTTTCCAGGGCGGTGTGTTCCGGGAACACGGTGGGCTTCTGGAACTTGCGGCCGATGCCGGCGGTGGCGATCTCGGTTTCGCTCATGCGTGTCAGATCCAGCGTCTGGCCGAAGTAGCAGCTGCCGGTGTCGGGCCGGGTTTTGCCGGTGATCACGTCCATCAGGGTGGATTTGCCGGCGCCGTTGGGGCCGATGAGGCAGCGCAGCTCGCCGGGCTCGATGTAGAGCGTCAGGTCGTTGAGCGCCTTGAAGCCGTCGAAGCTGACGGTGATGTCTTCCATATAGAGGATGTGCTTGCCGCCGGTGTCCAGCTGCCCCGGGCGCACCGGGCGGGTGCCCGGCCGAAGCGGGGCGAACACCTGGTCGCGGCGGAAGGTGTCACGCAGGCTCATGGTCGGCCT
>JBFJUC010000074.1:0-10511 GCA_041624875.1 Alcanivorax sp. | reverse complement strand
TTCACCCGGTTGTCACGAACTATCTTAGAACCCCTCTTGTCACAGACGCAATACTGTAAAACGCCAAAATACCCATTGGTATGTGGTTTATTTTCAGCGCTCGGCGATAAATCCGGGTCGCAATGTGAACACTGGTAAATTAACCAATGGGGCGTCCTGGCTTTTTAATGTAAACAAAAATACCGGTTGGTATGTACGGGCTGTTTGGGGCGCCTGAATCTTTAATAGTAGCGGCATCGACGTTTTCGAAAAATGGAACAGGTCACAGGGCGGTGTTCCATTTTTCGAAACGGGAACAAGTGTTCACTAATATCGGAGGGTGCCGACCGGGGGCGGACACACTTTCTTTGATGGGCCGAAAGTGTTGCAAGATATGTCTTTGCGCGCCGCCCGGCCGGGGTTCCGGGTTGCCGGGTTACTTAAACGGGGGTTCGCCCTGCCAGTCGAAGAAATCGGGCAGGTCCTCGGACACTTTGTCGGGGAACACGGCGGCTCTTTTTTGCAGAAACGACTCCACGCCTTCGCGCACGTCGGCGGAGCCACCCCGGGACTTCATCGCCCGGCTGTCCAGTTGGTGCGCTTCCATGGGGTGCTCGGCGCCGGCCATGCGCCAGATCATCTGGCGGATCATCGCCACCGAGACCGGCGCGGTCTGGTCGGCGAATTCCTTCGCCAGCGCCAGTGCCGCCGGGTACAGCTCCTCCGGCGCGTGCACGGAGCGCACCAGCCCGCGTTCCTTGGCTTCCGCCGCGCTGAACACACGACCGGAAAAACACCATTCCAGGGCCGAGGAGATGCCCACCACCCGGCTCAGGAACCAGGAGGAGGCGGCTTCATTGACGATGCCGCGGCGCGAAAACACGAAGCCGAATTTGGCATTTTCGGAGGCCATGCGCACGTCCATGGGCAATTGCATGGTTACGCCGACGCCCACCGCCGCACCGTTGATCGCGCCGATCACCGGTTTGAGGCTGCGATGGATGCGCAGGGCCACCTGGCCGCCACCGTCACGGTGGGCGTCGTCCGGGTTGGCGCCTTCGCCACCGCGCTTCTTATAGTCGAAGGTATCACCGCCGGAGGACAAGTCGGCGCCGGCGCAGAAGGCGCGGCCGTGGCCGGTGACGATCACCGCGCGTACCGCGTCGTCGGCATCGGTGTAATCGAAGGCGGCGAGCAGCTCATCCTTCATCTCCCGGGTAAAGGCGTTCATGCGGTCCGGGCGATTCAGATACAGCGTGGCGATGCCGTCATCGACGGTGATCTCCAGGGTATTAAAAGAAGGCGTTTCCATGGTCTCTCCCGATGTTATTGAGTGTCTGGTTGATGAGGGTTGCTGATAGCGGGCTTCCGGGCGGGTCAGCCGCCGGCCTCGCCCACGGTGATGATCTTCAGGGTGTTGGTGCCACCACCCACGCGCACCGCGTCGCCCTTGGTGAGGATCAGGCGGTCGCCGTCGTCCACCAACCCCAGCCGTTGAAGCTGATCGGCCGCGTCCCGATTGACCTGGCCGGGGTCGCTGGCCATCTCGAAGTGCTGCGGCTCCACGCCTCGATACATCGCTACCCGGCGGCGGGTGCGCGGGTCCGGGGTAAAGGCGAAGATCGGCATGCCGGAGCGCACCCGTGACATCAGGCGCGCGGTGGTGCCGGTCTCGGTCATGGCGATGATCGCCTTGACGCCGGCCAGGTGGTTCGCCACATGCATGGCGGCGCGAGCGATGGCCTCGTCGTTGTGGCTCATGCCCTGCTCGGGCCGGTCCTCGCTGGGCCGGCTTTGGTAGGTGCGTTCGGCACCCAGAATAATCCGGTCCATGGCTTGCACCGTGGCCACCGGATAGTCGCCGACCGCGGTTTCCGCCGACAGCATTACCGCGTCGGTGCCGTCGAGCACCGCATTCGCCACATCGGAGACTTCCGCGCGGGTCGGTTGGGGGCTATGGATCATGGATTCCATCATCTGCGTGGCGGTGATCACGAACCGGTCCAGAGCCCGGGCGCGGCGGATGATGTGTTTTTGCACACCCACCAACTCGGCGTCGCCGATTTCCACCGCCAGATCGCCGCGCGCCACCATGACGCCATCGGCGGCGAGGATGATGTCGTCCAGCACCGCCGGATCGGCAACCGCTTCGGCTCTTTCGATTTTGGCGACCATGTCGCCCTGGCCGCCGGCGTCGCGATACAGGGTGCGAGCCTGATGAATGTCGTCGGCGTGGCGGGGGAACGACAGCGCCAGGAAGTCCACGTCCAGGGACGCCGCCAGCTTGATGTCTTCGCGGTCCTTGTCGGTCAGCGCCTGGGCATTGAGCCCGCCGCCCTGGCGGTTGATGCCCTTGTTGTTGGACAGTTCGCCGCCGACCCGGACCCGGCATTCGACCCGGCTGCCCGCCACCTTTTCAACGTCCAGGGCGAGTAGCCCGTCGTTCAGCAGCAGGGTGTCGCCGGCGCGGCAGTCTTCGGCGAGCCCGGCGTAGTCCGTGCCCACCTGGCCGTTGTCACCGGCTTCCTTGTCCAACGCGGTGTCGATGGTGAAGGCCTGGCCGGGCTTCAGCATCACCGGGCCATCGCGGAACCGGGCGACGCGAATCTTGGGGCCCTGGAGGTCGGCGAGAATGGCCACATTGCGGGCCTTGGCGTCGGCCTGCTCGCGGATACGGACGGCCACGGCACGGTGATCCTCGGCGCTGCCGTGGGAGAAATTAAGGCGGAAGACGTTGACGCCGGCGTCGATCAGTCGGGCCAGGCGGTCGGGGTCGGAGGAGGCTGGGCCGAGGGTGGCGACGATTTTGGTGCGTCGGAACATGGGGCTGCCTTTTCAGGGATCGGTTCGGAGCCTCATTGTTGCAGATATTCGGGGGCAGGTGAGGGGCCGGATGTTTAGGGATGTGTCTGGTCGCCGCTCCCCACGGCCGGCGCCACCGGTGTGCGGGAAAAGATACTGATGATCGGCGTGCCCTGCGCCCGCAGGATCGGTTCGATGTCACGATGCAGAGCGTGGTACTTGTAGAAGGGCACGCGCGGGAAAAGGTGGTGGATAGAGTGCAGGTTCTGCCCCAGCCAGAACCACTCCAGCGGCTTCATCCAGGCGGGCATGATCAAACTGTTGGTGTTCCGATAGCGCTCTGTACTGTCATAAGGGTGGTGCGGTCGGTAGGCAAACCAGTAAGCGGTGAACAGGCCGCCAGCAAAGTAGCCCAGGATCACCACATAAAAGACGCCCGGCTGTTCGACCAGGCTCAGGTACGCCACGCGCCATCCGACGGACAATGCGACTTCCATTGTGTAGACGACGCGCTCCTTGATCGAGGCCGACCCCCACCCCTGTTTGATGAAGAAGCTGTTCTGGACCCAGAGGAACCGCAGGCCGGTGGTGAATACAGCGATCAGGCCTCCGCGCATGCCGCTGACCAGGAAGTCCGGATCCTTGTCGGGCTGGTTGGTATAGCGATGATGGGTAAAGTGCTCAATGCGGTGTGAGGCGTACGGGATGGCGATAATCGGGGCGACCAGATATCCGCAGAGATCGTTGAGCCACTTCAGGCGGCCGTTCTGCCCATGGATATTGCCGTGCGCTGCCTCATGAAGCGGTGTATAGGACAGATAGGTGAGCGCCGAACAAGCAACAAGCGCCGCCCAGGGCGACAGCGAGCCGCTGGCAAACAGCGCCAGGCAGCCGATAAACGCGCTTACCACGACTGAGGTAAGGGCGATTGTCGGCCACGCTACTTTCCCCATATAGTGTTTAGCGCTGGCGATGGCCTGTTTGTTCAGTGAGCGTTCGTCCATTTCAACCGTTATCCTGCGTAGCCGTGATCCGAAGCTACGGTGTTCCAACCACCAGCTGAATAGCCAGAGTGGCCAGTAGGGGTGAATAAGTGGCCACTGTTTCCTTTCCTGAAAAGCCCGTGTTCTATGATGTGCAATGACGAACAGCGCCACCCGGTCATGGTGAGCCAAGTCATGATCCACTATTCACAGCGTCACGGCGTCGATAGAGCGACCTGCCTGCTAGGGACCGGGATATCGGAAGAGACGCTTTCCGGTGGCGAGGGTTTCGTCACTCGCGCACAAGAGATGCGCCTGATCGAGAACATCATGCTGGCGCTTCCGGACGGCCCCGCTTCCGGGTTCGAGCTTGGCTTGCAATACAGTCTTGCCACCTTTGGGGTTTGGGGGTTCGCGCTTCGGACCAGCAGAACACTCCGTGACGCGGTAGGCATGGGCGTGCGCTATTTGCCACTCAGTACCGCCTATTGCTGCATCGCGTTGATCGATAACGACGATGAGTTCGGCATCAGTCTGGACCCCGGCGGGATCCCGCTTCATCTTCGGCAATTTCTTCTCGAGCGTGACATGGCGACCACCATCAACCTGATCAAGGAGCTGTCGCTATCCAGCATCGCCGTCAATAGCGTGGTGTTCACGGGCACGCCGCGAGTGGGTGCGGACTATATTCAGGCGGTTTGCGGCGTGCGCCCCGTTTTCAACGGCGGAAGAAACGGCATCACGGTGACCCGTGCCGACGCGGAATTGCCGTTGTCAAGCTACGACCAGGACCTTGCCCGGTTGCTCGAAGAGCAGTGTCGTCTTCGCATGCGCAGATTGGACGTCACGGGGCTGGAAGGCAGGGTGCGTCGGAAGCTGCTCGGCGATATGGGGCTGGGCGCGACCCTGGACAGCATGGCCAGAGCGTTGGCGCTGTCACCGCGAAGTTTGCGCCGGAAGCTGGAGCAGGAGGGGGTCAGTTATCGGCAAATCGTTGAAGAGGAGCGCAAGCAGCTCGCGATTCAGCTACTGGAAAATACCGACATGAAGATTGAGGAGCTGGCCGCTCATCTGGGGTACACCGATGCTGGCGGGTTCGTCCGTGCCTTTCGCCGCTGGTTGGGCTGTTCGCCCAGAGATTATCGTGAGGCCGCCTCTAGTCGGGCGAAATAGTACGGGGCCGGAGACCCCAAGGCTCACGCCTGTGCGCAAGCCGTTGGAGAATATGGCACGCCCGAGAGGATTCGAACCTCTGACCTTTGCCTCCGGAGGGCAACGCTCTATCCAGCTGAGCTACGGGCGCAAAACTTGTTGGTGGTCGTCCTGCAGTCTCTGGTGCGTGACGGCCATGCTCCGATTTGGGACGCGTATGATAGCGGTTTGGATTGGCGCCGTCCATGCGTTCACGCCTGTCCCGGCGGTGGGCCTCATCAGGGTGGCTGCGTATAATGCCGCCGCCGCCCCGGCTGGTTTGGGCGGCTGATGGTGCTGTCTCTTACGGGTTTCCGGCAGGGCCGTTCGCGTCACGAGCCCGTCTGTACAGGGAGCTTCGGGATGAATCTATATTGGTGGGTGTTGCTGGCGGCGGTACTGGTGGAGATCGCCTGGGCGATGAGCCTGAAATGGATCCAGATGCAGCCGGGCGCGATGTCGATCGGCGTTTCGCTGGTGCTCACCGCGCTGAACATGCTGGCCTTGTCGTTCGCCATGCGGGGTATTCCGGTGGGCACCGCCTACGCGGTCTGGACCGGGCTTGGGGCGGTGGGCATCACGCTGCTGGGCGTGGTGTTTTTCCACGATCCGCTGGGCGCGGCGCGAGTGGGCTTTCTGGCCCTGATTATCGTCGGTGTGGTGGGGCTGAAGCTCTCCACACAGGGCGGCTGATGGCGGCCGGGCACCGGCCATTTTACAATCTTTTCCCGCGAACCGATGATGGATTGGGTACGCTTCAGCGGTATTGGATGGAGTAGAAACGGTGCGCATTGCTTATTTAGAAGACGATCACGCCCAGGCCGAGCTGGTCACTCACTGGCTACGCGAGGCGGGGCACACCTGCATGCATCTCTCCAGCGGACGGGAGTTCATGAGCCTGCTGCGCAGAGACACCTTCGATTTACTGGTGCTTGACTGGGAAGTCCCCGACATGAGCGGTTACGCGGTGCTTGGGGAGGTGCGGGCCAGCGGTAATAAAACGCCGGTGCTGTTCGCCACTCAGCGTGATGATGAGTCGTCGATTGTTGGCGCACTCAGTCAAGGCGCCGATGACTATATGGTTAAGCCTGTGAAACAAGCGGAATTGCTGGCTCGCCTTAACGCGCTCGGGCGCCGGGCGGGTGTCGCTGACATGGATGATCAAGGAATGATGACCGTCGGGCCCTGGACGATCGATCGTGGTCGCCGCCAGATTACCCTGGACGAGGAGCCGGTCAAGCTCACCGATAAGGACTACGAGCTCGCTTGCTACTTGTTCCAGAACGTCGGGAAGCTGATGTCCCGCGCTCACCTGCTGGAGAAAGTCTGGGGCATCATGACCCCGATTGAGTCCCGCACCGTGGATGTGCACATCAGTCGCATTCGTCGTAGTTTGCAGATCCGCCCCGAGCGGGGCTACCGCATCAAAACGGTTTACCAGCACGGCTATCGGCTGGAACCGGTCGACGAGTGATCGCTGGCGGGCCGCACTGAACGCCCGTTCAGGCGGCCGCTTTGCCGTTTTCCCCTGTCTCCATCGACGTCCCCGCCCCTCCCGCGACGCCGCCCGCACGCCGGGTAATGGGCGCTTTTCAAAAAAATCCCTGTTCCGGCTGTAAGCGCCCGGTGGTACGGTTACGCTACGTTGGACCGGCCACGGTGGTTCTGGGCACCGTGGCGGCCGCACTACTACTGACGTTATTAGGATTTCATGGCGAAACTCGGCTCCGAGCAACGACGCTATCTGGTGGAACACCTGTCCGTGCTTCTAGTGGTTGCCGGGCTTTGCGTCCTGCTCTCGATCAGCGGCAGCTTGTCGTTTTTTAACCGTTACGTGTACGACAACCTGATGCAATGGCTACCCGTGGAGCCCTCCGGTGATGTGCTGATTGTCGGGATTGACGAATACAGTCTGCGCGAAGTGGGTCGGTGGCCCTGGGATCGGCGTGTCCATGCGCAGATCATCAATCAGTTGGAAAAGCAGGGCGCGCGGGCCGTGCTGATGGACCTGATCCTGTCCGAACCGGACCGCGCCCGGCCGGCTTCGGACCAAGAATTGGTGGACGCGCTTCGCGACGCGGGGCATGTGTATCTGCCGGTCCATGTGGAGCAGTTGCGCTCCGGCGGGCAGTTGATAGAGGTGCTGCCCCATGCGGATTTCGCCCGCGCCGCCAAGGGGCTGGGTCATGTGGATCTGGAGCTGGACGGCGACGGCGTGGCCCGCTCGGTGTTCATGCGCTCGGGCATCGGCCAGCCCTGGTGGCCGCACATCACCCAGGCCCTGCTCGAAGGTGAGGGGCTGATTTCCACGGATCTCTACCCGGCGGGCAATGACGGCGCCTTCGCCGGTCTCGCCAATGTGCGCAAGTACCCCCGCTACATTCCGTTCGCCGGCGGCGCCGGCACCTATCCGCAGGTGTCGGCGGTGGATCTGCTGGAAGGCCGGGTCCCCGACCAGTTGGTGGAGGACCAGTTCGTGTTTATCGGTGCCACCGCCGCCGGGCTCGGCGACATGCTGCCGACCCCCATGGCCGGTCAGGGCGAGTTGATGGCCGGCGTGGAAATCAACGCCAATATTTTCGACGCCTTGCGGCGCCATCAGCTCATCGAGCGACTGGACACGGTGCCGGCGCTGTTCGTCAGTCTGTTGCTGGCGCTGTTGGCGCCGTTCCTGCTGCCCTTCGTGATGCCGCGCTGGACAATTCCGCTGGTGCTGGGCTCGCTGGTGCTGACGATGGCGGCCTGCTACGGCCTGCTGGCATTGCTGGACCTCTGGTTCCCGCCCGCGGCGGCGTTGTTATCGGCGCTGATCGCCTATCCGCTGTGGACCTGGCGGCGCCTGGAATATTCCATGGCGTACATGCGCAACGCCCTGGCGCGGCTGGCGGAATACAGCGACCTCAACCGCCGTTTGACCGAGCCGGCGCCCATGTCGCGCATGCTCAGGATGCTTGATCAGGTGCTGCCGGTGCGTGCCTGGCGCCTGCAGACCCCGGGCGGTGCCCCGGTGTCCGGCGGTGAAGCGCTGGCGCCGGTGGACTGGCGGGGCCAGTTGGCGCGCCGCTACCCGTTCCGCCATGAGGGCAAGCGTTACGAACTGTGGGTGGCGTGGCGCCAGGGGCTCGACGCGGACACCTACGACTATTGGATTCGCGCCATGCTGGCCCGTACCGAGGCGCGCCGTTCCAGTGGCGGGCCGCGTTACGAGGTGATCGAAAAGCACATTGAACGGCTGCGCTCCGAAGAGCAGCGTCAGCAGGCGCTGACCCGGTTCTTCCAGGTGGGGCTGGCGCAGATGAGCGAGGGCGTGCTGATCTGCGACGCCTGCGGTGGCGTGGTGTTCATCAACCCCCAGGCGGCTTATCTGCTCAGCCTGGAAGGGGTCGGCCAGGATACCCTGGGGCTGGCGGATATCGGTCGCGAGCTGGAATTCCACGGTGACCGCGACTGGATGGAGCTGCTTCAGGAGGTGCTCGCCGACGGCCGGGTCCAGAAAGAGTGCCGCAACCGGCGGGGCATGGACCTCTACCTGGATATGATTCTGGTGCACGCGGGCGATCAGCCCGGGCGCATGCTGATCGTCAGCCTCAAGGACATTTCCGATGTGAAGCAGGCCATGCGCACCCGCACCGAAATGCTCGATTTCCTATCCCACGACCTGCGCTCGCCGATGGTCTCGGTGCTGGCGCTGATCGGCAAGATGCGCCACGGCGAGGACGGCGAACGGCTGCGCGATTTCCTCGACAACGTCGAGCACTACGCCCAGCGCAACTTGAATATCGCCGAGCAGTTCCTGCAACTGGCCCGCGTGGAGGCGGAAGAGTCCGTGGAGATGGTGGAGCAGGACATGCTCGATGTGGTCGAGTCCGCCATCGACCAGGTGCAGATTCAGGCCCAGAGCCGGGGCATCACCCTGCGGTTCGACTACGACCAGGAGCAGGATGTGTGGGTGCGCGGCAACAACGAGCTGCTCGAGCGCCTGGTGGTCAACCTGCTCACCAACGCGGTGAAATACAGCCACGAAAACGGCAGGGTGCTGGTGCGTCTTTATGCCGAAGGCGGCCAGGTGTGCTGCGATGTGCGCGACCACGGCGTGGGTATTCCGGAAGCGTTCCAGGACCGGCTGTTCGAGCGCTTCAGCCGCGCCAGCAGCAGTGGCGGGGCACGCACCCGCGGCGCCGGGCTGGGGCTGCGTTTCGTCAAGGTGGTGACCGAGCGGCACGGCGGCACCATCCATGTGGAGAGCGTCCCGGACGAGGGCAGTTGCTTCCGTCTGGCGCTGCCGCGCATCGACGTGGGCGGCCTCTAGGCGCCGCGTTGCGGGGCGCTTTCACGGCGCGTGGAGCGCCCCGCGCTACGCTGATTCCGCGATAGGCGTCGATGGCGCCTTTTTCCCGGTGTTTTCTGCGGGTATAATTCCGCCGCCCCCGGGGCAAGTCATAGCTATCAGAGGTGTCATAGTGAATAAAATGCTGACCGCGAGCCTGGTTCTTCTCGCCACCGTGTTTGCCGGCAATGCCGCGCTGGCGGCGGAGAAGTCTTCTTATCCCCTGGGTGAACGCTCTATTCTCAGCGACCGGGCCACCGCCGAGCGCCTCCAGCCGGTGGGCAGCGTCTGCGTGGAAGGCGAAGACTGCGGCACCGCGGTGGCGGACGCCGGCGCCGCCTCCGGCGAGCCCCGAGATGGCGAGACCGTTTATAACAGCGGTTGCGCCGCCTGCCACGCCACCGGTGCGGCGGGCGCGCCCAAGATTGGCGATGCCGCCGCCTGGGCCCCGCACATCGAGAAGGGCATGGATACCTTGGTCAAGCACGCCTACGAAGGTTTCAATGCCATGCCGGCCAAGGGCATGTGCTCCGATTGCTCCGAAGAGGAAATTGCCGCCGCGGTTGAATACATCGTGGGCAAGAGCAAATAATGCGCCCGCTGGGGCCCGCTCTTCTCGGTGGGTTGCTGATGCCGGCCCTGCTGCTCACCGGCTGCGATGACGCGGGCGGTCCGGGCGCCGCTGCGTCGGGCGCCGCCGCTACCAGCGAAGCCGCGTCCCGGCAGCCCGCCGAAATCTACGGCCAATACTGCGTGAATTGCCACGGCACCGGCATGGCCGGCGCCCCCATGGTGGGCCCGGAACACCGTCTGATCTGGTCGGAAGAGATCGAGGAAGAAGGCTTCCCCCATCTGGTGAGGATCGCCATCGAAGGTCAGAACGGCATGCCGCCGCGCGGCACCTGCTTTGACTGCAGCGATGCAGAGATCGAGGCCACCGTGTTGTACATGCTCAAGGAAAGCGGCGCCAAGTAGCCCCGGCGCCCTGGCCTAATCCAGCAGGGCCTTGAGGTTGGCGATGCTGGCCTGGGCCACCTGATCTTCCTTTTCCTCGTCTTTCTTGAACCCCTCGCCGATATATTGAAGGTCGTCCAGCGGCAGCTCTTCCAGGAAGCGGCTGGCCAGGGTGTCCACTTTCTCGCCGTACTGCTTGCGGGTCAGCGCCTGGGTGATCGCCAGGCTTTCGCGGGCGCGGGTGATGCCCACGTACATCAGGCGGCGCTCCTCGA
>JBFJUC010000073.1:0-10555 GCA_041624875.1 Alcanivorax sp. | reverse complement strand
CGGCCTCGGCGCCGCCGGTGAAGCGCTCCAGCACTTTCAGCGCGCCCAGTTTGTCGGCGTACTTGCCGCCGTAGAACACGCTGCCGGCGGCGCCCAGCACGCCGCCGATCAGGGCGCCGGCCCCCAGCGAGTGGCCGGCGGCGAGGGCGTCGATGCCGGCCCCGCCCAGGGCGCCGGCGCCGAAGCCGGCGGTGGCCAGGTAAGTACGGCTGACGCCCCAGGTTTGCCGGGCCTGTTCGCTGAACAGGTCGCTGCCCGGCTGCCACGTCAGGGCCTGCTCCCGACGGCGCAGGTGGCGGTGTTGGTAGAGGGCTTCCACGTCGCGACGCAGGCGCTGCTCGCGCTGGCGCTGCCAGTCCCGCCAGCGTTGCCGGAGATCGTGTTCGAGCGCGTCGCGGTTGCCATCGTCGCGCAGCCGGCCGGTTTCCCGGTGGGTAAGCATGTCCGCCAGGGCCGTGGCGATCAGTTGCAGGGCCTGGCGCTGGCGGTGCCGGCGCTGGTCGCGCAAATGGTCGGTGGCCTCCTGAAGCGGCGCTTCCCATTCCGGGGCCAGCTGACCGAAGCCGCGCAGCAGGCTCAGATGGGCGTCGAAGGGGGCGTGTACCGCGTCGAAGTCGCGAACGATCTGGAAGTACTGACCCAGGGCGGCCCGCCAGTCCGCCAGATGGTTGCCTGCGCCGATACGGTTGATCAGCGCCAGGCTGGGACGGCCGGTCCAGCGCAGGATTTCCATTTCCGCTTCCTGCTCGCGGCTGTAGGGCACCGCGCCGTCCACCACGTAGAGAATGCCGGCGCCGTCCAGGATCGGCGTCAGCAGCTGGCATTCGTCGTGGAAACGCGGGTCGTCGTGGTGCTGGGTGACGAAGGCGCGCACCGTGTCCGGCCGGTCCGACGCCGACAGGCTGTGCGCCTGCAGCCAGGCGAGCACCCGTCGCGGGCGCTGGAAGCCGGGGGTGTCGATCAATTCATACAGCACCCGGTCGTCCACCCGCAGCGGGTAGTGGCCGTTCTCCCGGGTGGTGCCCGGCTCCAGCGCGATGGCGATGCCGTCGTTCTGCGCCAGGGTGGCGACGATACTCGACTTGCCCTTGTTGGGGTGGCCGACCACGGCGAAACGGGGAAGGGCGTGCTCGGTCATGGGCGGCACAGCCTGGCGGGTTGGTGCCGGCCCACGAAGCGCTGCCACTGGGCCAGCAGGGCGCCGTCCACGATGGCGGTTTCATCGTCGGCGGCGAGCGGCAACAGGGCGATGTCGGTGTTCGTCGGCAGGCTGTCGCGGGCGTCGTCGAGGAAGTCCGCCAGCTCGCCGGTGGGCGGCTCCCAGCCGCGCGCCATAACCACCACCGGCAGGCCCAGATCGGCGCGGGCGAGGGTGTCGCGGTCCTGCTCCAGGCTGGCGCTGCCGCCGGCTTCGAGCACCTGCATGGGGGCGTCCTTGAGCAGGCGCCGGGCCAGGTCGGCGCTGCCGGCACCGGCCCAGCGGATCACCACGCCGCTTTCCGGTGTCGGCGTCGGTTTGGTGGCGGCGGGCACCGACGGCCCGGACCCGGCGGCGGTCGGTGCGTGGCCGCTGTCCACCCAGGGGGTGGCAAACCGCGCGCGCAGCGCCGCCCAGCCGGGGTGCCGTTGTAGCAGCGCCCTGGCCCGGTGGTTGACGTGCAGGCGGGCCAGCCTCAGCAGCATCAACCGTGGCAGCAGCACATAGCAAAGCCACAGCATGGCCAGGAAGGGCCACCAGGCGCCGAGCCGTTCCGGGTCGGCGGGGGCCTCGCTGACCAGCCGGAAGTAGCGGGATTGTTCCACCAGTTCCAGGCTCGGCACGGCGGCGGGTAGCCAGCTCCGCCAGGGCCAGGCGAGGTGTTCCACCAGGGTGTGATAGGCGGGGGCGGAAGTCTGCAGGGTGGTGCTCCAGCCGAACGCCAGATCGCGCACCAGGACCTGGGCCAACAGGGTAAGCAGGGCGGTGACGGCGAACGCCAGGCCGGCGCCGTGGGCGGCGCGGGCGGCGAGCTGTGGGTGTAACTGGTTGAGGGCCGGCGTGTCCGCCCCGGCGCTGCGGCCCAGCAGGCGGCCCCAGGGGCGCCGGCCGCTTAACGCCTGGACGCTGGTCGCCAGGGCGAGCAGCAGTTGCAGCAGTGCCAGCGCCATAATCAGGGTGACGTTGATGCGCCCTTGGCCGTCCACGTACAGCACGCCGAGCATGGTCAGCACGCCCAGCACCGCGCCGGCAACGGTCAGCGCGGCGCGGCCCCGGCGCCAGGGGCGCAGCGCCGCGCCGGCGCCGGGGGCGTCCACCGCGCTCAGCCAGGCAGCGGCGTCCGGCGGTGGGGCGCCGTCCTGTTCACGGGCCAGCGCCAGACGGCGGTCACGGCGATGCAGGAAATCCGGGGTGTGCTGCTGGTCGCGGCGGTATTGCGCATCGAAGTCCAGTAACCGGCGTACGGGCGAAAGCGGCAAAGCGATATCCTTGGGCGACGATTATTTGACCGGCACGGTGTAGGCGACGCCGTCCTTGGCGCAGCCGCTGCAGGCGTTGCTGTATTCGCCGAGGGTCTCGCCGTTCTTGTCCAGGCCGATCACCGGGCGGTAGTCCATGGTGCACATTTGCGGGCGCGGTTCCGGGCAGGCGCGGGCGTTGTCGGGCAGGTTCGTCGGGGCGTGGGTGCAGCCGGCGGCTGCCAGGATCAGCGTCAGGCCGGCGAGAGGAAAGCGGATCATGGGCGTCTCCGAGGTCGGTGGGTGTTGTATCCTGGGTACATGTTAAAGGTGGACCCGGGGCGGGCAAGCAAGTTCTTTAAGTCGTCCGGCGATCCATGGCAATATTGTTGACCTTATTTCTGGCGGGGACCCCATGAATCACGTTGATTGGCGCGCGGAAGCGGCCGCCATCTGGCGGCCCAGACAGCAACGGTTGAGACCGGTGCGGCACCTGGACCCGGTGGCGCTGGGCGATTTGCTCGGCGTGGAGACGCAGAAGCGCAAGCTGGCGCAGAACACCGAGCGCTTTCTGGCCGGCAAACCGGCCAACCATGTGTTGCTGTGGGGCAGCCGGGGCACCGGCAAGTCGTCGCTGGTGAAGGCGTTGCTGAATGAGTACGCACCGCGCGGGCTGCGCATGATCGAGGTGGAAAAGCACGATCTGGTGGACCTGTCGGAGATTGTCGACGACCTGCGCGAGCGCGCCCAGCGTTTCGTGGTGTACTGCGACGACATCGCCTTCGAGGACGGTGAAACCCAGTACAAGCATCTTAAAAGCGTGTTGGAGGGTTCCCTGGAGTTGCCGCCGGAGAACGTCCGGCTGTACGCCACCAGCAACCGCCGGCACCTGGTGTCCGAGTACCAGTCCGATAACGAGCAGAGCCGGGTGGTGGGCCGCGAAATCCACCACGGCGACGTGGTGGAAGAGAAAATCTCCCTGTCCGACCGGTTCGGCCTGTCGCTGAGTTTTTACCCGATCAATGAGACGCAGTATTTCGAGATCGTCGATCACCTGTTCGGCGAGGTCGCCGACCGCGATCAACTGCACATTCTCGCCCGCCGCTTTTCCATGGAACGGGGCGGGCGCTCGGGACGCACCGCCCGCCAGTTCTATAACCAGTTCGTCGGCGAGCTGTAACACCCGGCCGGGCGGTCTTGTGTTCGCCCCGCCCCGGCGTGGCATACTACCGGACCCTTTCAGCGATTCGGTTTTGCATGGACTGCCAGTTGCGGCACCACAAAATGATGAGTATTCCCGCCCATTGCCCGCGGCGGGGCCGCCGCCCTTATTTCCCGGATCCGCCCGTTGTCACGCTGAGTTGATGGTTTACTGATAAGCTCGACGCGGCGTTGCCGCAACTGACAACGGATTGCCTATGAACCTTTCCATCCTGGTGCTGCTGCCCTTTCTGGGGGCCGCACTGCCGCCGCTGGCCGAACGTTTCAAAGCCTCGCGCACGCTGCTGGCGCTGAGTGCCGCGGCGTTGCCGGCGCTGGCCCTGGCGTTGATGGTGGCGCCCGCGCGGCGGGTGATCGCCGGCGACACGGTGCTCTCTTCACTGCAGTGGTTGCCCAGCCTGGGGCTGGACCTGGCGTTCCGCCTGGACGGCCTGTCGCTGATGTTCGCCATGTTGGTGCTGGGCATCGGCCTGCTGATTATTCTGTACGCGCGCTACTATCTTGCCGCCAATGAAAAAGCCGGGCGCTTTTACGCCTACCTGCTGTTGTTCATGGGCGCCATGCTGGGGGTGGTGACCAGCGATAACCTGCTGTTGCTGGTGGTGTTCTGGGAGCTGACCAGCCTCAGCTCGTTTCTGCTGATTGGTTTCTGGTCGCACAATAGCGGCGCCCGGAAGGGCGCGCGCATGGCGCTGACAGTCACCGGCCTGGGCGGCCTGGCGCTGCTCGCCGGGGTGCTGTTGATCGGCCAGGTGGTGGGCAGCTATTCCCTGGGCGAGGCGCTGGCCAGCGGCGACGCGATCCGCGCCAGCGGGCTCTACCCGCTGATTCTGTGCCTGGTACTGCTGGGCATTTTCACCAAGAGCGCCCAGTTCCCGTTTCACTTCTGGCTGCCCCATGCGATGGCGGCACCGACGCCGGTAAGTGCTTACTTGCACTCCGCCACCATGGTTAAGGCGGGGGTGTTCCTGCTGGCCCGCTTCTACCCGATGCTGGCGGGTACCAACCTGTGGTTCGATCTGGTCACGCTGGCCGGCATGGCGACGCTGATCTGGGGCGCGCTGGCGGCGTTGTTCCAGCATGACCTGAAAGGGCTTTTGGCCTATTCCACCATAAGCCATCTCGGCCTGATTACCCTGCTGTTCGGCCTGAACAC
Source organism: Alcanivorax sp. (assembly GCA_041624875.1). Taxonomy (GTDB): domain Bacteria; phylum Pseudomonadota; class Gammaproteobacteria; order Pseudomonadales; family Alcanivoracaceae; genus Alloalcanivorax. Next base: position 5,742 of record JBFJUC010000073.1, on the reverse strand, counting down.
CGAGCTGGCGGCGGTGGCGGCGGTGTTCCATATCATCAACCACGCCACCTTCAAGGCGTCGTTGTTCATGGCCGCCGGCATCATTGATCACGAAACCGGCACCCGGGACATGCGCCGCATCAACGGCTTGTGGCGGTATATGCCGTACACCGCGGTGCTGGCCATGGTGGCCTCGGCGGCGATGGCCGGGGTGCCGCTGCTCAATGGCTTCCTGTCCAAGGAAATGTTCTTCGCCGAGACCCTGCAGTCCGACCGGCTGGGGGCCATGAGCTGGGTGCTGCCGCTGGGCGCCACCCTGGGCGGTGTGCTGTCGGTGGCCTATTCGGCCCGCTTTATCCACGACGTGTTCTTCAACGGCGAACCGGTGAACCTGCCCAAATTTCCGCCCCATGAACCGCCCCGCTACATGAAGGTGCCGGTGGAGATACTGGTGGCCCTGTGCGTGGCGGTGGGTGTGTTCCCGGCGCTCACCGTGGCCGGGCTGCTGGCGGTGGCCGGCACCGCCACCCTTGGCGGCACGCTGCCGGAATATCATCTGTCGATCTGGCACGGCTTTAACTTACCGTTGCTGATGAGCGTGGTCGCGCTGGTCGGCGGGGTGCTGGTCTACAGCCAGCGGCAGCGCCTGTTCCGGTGGCACGCGCGCCTGCCGGAGATCAACGCCAACCTGATTTTCGAACGCGCCATGCAGGCGGTGGCGCGGTTCGCCGGGGCGCTCAGCGGGCGCCTGCGCAACGGCTCCCTGCAGACCTATGTGGCCTGGTTGCTGGCGGTGGTGTCGCTGGTGCTGCTGACCCAGTTGGGCCCGCATTTGCTGAGCGGCGAGCGGGCCTTGTTGCCTTTGGACGGGGTGGCGCTGCTGGCCGGCGCCATGCTGATCGTGGCCGCGGTGATCACCGCCATTCTGCACCGCCACCGGATGACGGCGATCATGTCGATCAGTGTGGTGGGGCTGGTGGTGTCGCTGGTGTTCGTGCGCTTCTCGGCGCCGGACCTGGCGCTTACCCAGCTTTCCGTGGAAGTGGTCACGGTGATGCTGCTGATCCTGGCGATGTACTTTCTGCCGGTGCGCACCAGCGCCGAATCCGGCGTGTTCCGGGTGAGCCGCGATCTGTTCCTGTCGGTGGTGGTCGGCGGCGGCGTCGGCGTCATGGCGTTCGCCATGATGACCAGCGATTTCAACAGCATCAGCGGATTCTTCCTGGAAAACGCCAAGCCGGGCGGCGGTGGCACCAATGTGGTCAACGTGATCCTGGTGGACTTCCGGGGCTTCGATACCTTCGGCGAGATCACCGTGCTGGGCATCGCCGCCATGGGCATCTATGCGTTGCTCAAGGATCTCAAGCTGACCTCGCCAGGGGCGGATGCCACCGGCCGACCCTGGGCGCGAGACGCGCACCCGCTGGTGCTGGTGACCATCTCGCGGCCCTTGTTGCCGCTGGCCCTGCTGGTGTCGGTGTACATCTTCCTGCGCGGCCACAATCTGCCCGGCGGCGGCTTTATCGCCGGCCTGGTGACGTCGGTGGCGTTGTTGCTGCAGTACGTGGCGTCCGGGGTGGGCTGGATGCACCACCGCATGCCCGGTGACTACCACCCGGTGGTGGCGTTGGGCCTGCTGCTGGCGGGGGTCACCGGGGTGGCGTCCTGGCTGTTCGGTCATCCGTTCCTGACCAGCACCTTTGATTACCTCCACTGGCCGCTGGTGGGCAAATTCGAGGTGGCCAGCGCCATGCTGTTCGATACCGGCGTGTTCCTCACCGTGGTGGGCGCCACGCTGCTCATGCTGGCGAACCTCGGCAAGCTGTCGTTGTTGGACGACAAAGGTGCCGGCGCCGCGTATGACGGTGGCGAGACCGGCCAGGGAGGGGGCGCCTGATGGAAGTGATGATTGCATTGATGATCGCGACGCTGGTGGGTAGCGGCGTCTATCTGACCCTGCGGGCGCGCACCTTTCCGGTGATTCTGGGCATTACGTTGCTCAGTTACGGGGTCAACCTGTTCGTGTTCGTGTCCGGCCGGTTGAGTCTCAACCAGGTGCCGGTGGTCGGCATGTCGGAAACCCCCAGCGACCCCTTGCCCCAGGCTCTGGTGCTCACCGCCATCGTGATTGGTTTCGCCATGACCGCCTTTCTGGTGGTGCTGGCCCTGCGCGGCCAGGGCGAGATGAACAGTGATCATGTGGACGGCGAGTCCCGCAAGGAGGACCGCTGATGGAACATTTGATCATCGCGCCGATTCTGATTCCCGCGTTCGCGGGCATGTTGCTCCTGTTGGAGGTGCGCGAGCGTCAGCGTCTGCGCCGGTTCACCGGTTTGCTGGCGACGCTGGCGCTGATTCCGGTGGCGCTGGGCCTGTGGCAGCAGGCGGCCACCGGCGATATCGGCGTGTATCAGCTGGGGGACTGGCGGGCGCCGTTCGGCATCGTGCTGGTGCTGGACCGGCTCAGCGCCCTGATGGTGCTGCTGACCGCGGTGCTGGCGTTGCCGGCGCTGATTTACGGCAGCCGCGGCGATGACCGGCGCGGCGCCAACTTCCACGGGTTGTTCCAGCTGCAGTTGATGGGGATCAACGGTGCCTTCCTGACCGGCGATTTGTTCAACCTGTTCGTGTTCTTCGAGGTGCTGCTGATCGCCTCCTACGGTCTGGCCCTGCACGGGCGCGGCCCGGCTCGGGTGAAAGGCGGTATTCACTACGTGGTGCTCAACTTGATCGGGTCCGCCCTGTTCCTGGTGGCCCTGGGGCTTGCCTACGGCACCACGGGGACACTGAATATGGCGGACTTCGCTGTCAAGGTCGGCGAACTGGAAGGTAATAGCCTGGATCTGGCGCGCCTTTCCGGCCTGCTGATGTGGGTGGTGTTCGGTCTTAAGGCGGCGCTGTTCCCGTTGTATTTCTGGCTGCCGGCCACCTACGCCAGCGCCACCGCGCCGGTGGCGGCGTTGTTCGCGATCATGACCAAGGTGGGCATCTACGCCATCGCCCGGGTGTATGGGCTGGCCTTCAGTGGTGGCGCGCTGGCCGGTCTCGGCCGCGACCCCCTGTGGATCCTGGCGCTGATCACCCTGGGGCTGGCGTCGGTGGGCGTGCTCGGTGCCCGCCGCCTGGGGGAAATGGTCGCCTATTTGCTGGTCATGTCGGTGGGCACGCTGGTGGCCGGGTTGGCCTGGTCGTCGCCGGAGGCGCTGGGCGCCATGCTGTATTACCTGATCCACTCGACGCTGGTGTGCGGCGGCTTGTTCCTGTTGGCGGATCTGGTAGCCCGCGGGCGAGGCGAGCTGGCGGACCGGTTGGAAGCGGGCCCGTCCCCGGTCGGTCGGGGGCTGCTGGGCGCTCTGTTTTTCGCCGGCGCCATTGCGGTGGTGGGCCTGCCGCCGTTGTCCGGCTTCGTCGGCAAGGTGGCCTTGATGCAGGCGGTGCCGGCGCCGCTGTATTGGCTGCTGCTGCTGGGTGGCGGTTTGATCGCCCTGATCGGCCTGAGCCGGGCCGGGTCGACGCTGTTTTGGCGGGCCACCGGCGACGGTGAAGAGCGCCGTCTGGACGGGCCATGCCTGGCGGCTGCCGTGGCGCTGCTGGCCACCACGCCGGCGTTGGCGATATGGGGCGAGCCGGTGCTTGAAGCCTGCCTGGCGGTGGCCGGGCAATGGGCGCAACCCGGGTTGTATATCGACGCGGTGCTGAGCGCCGGGGAGAGTACGTTATGAGTCGTCTGCTGCCATTCCCGTTACTGAGCTTGTTTCTTTGGGGCACCTGGATGTTGCTCAACGGCTTCTCCTGGGGGCACGCTCTGCTCGGTCTGGTGCTGGCGGTGGTGCTGCCGCTGGGCACCCAGTCGTTCTGGCCCAATGTGCCGAGGCTGCGCAACTTCCCCAAGCTGGTGCGGTTCGTGCTGGTGGTGCATTGGGACATTCTCACCGCCAACGTGGCGGTGGCGATTCTGATCATCGGCCCGCCGCGGCGTTTGCGGCCCGGGTTCGTGGAGTTGCCGCTGGATCTCACCGATGAGTTCGCGATCACACTGTTGGCGAGCACCATCTCGTTGACCCCCGGCACGGTCAGCGCCGATGTGAGCGAGGATCGGCGCACGCTGTTGATTCACGCCCTGGACGTGGATGATGAAGACACCATGATCAAGCAGATCAAGCAGCGCTATGAGCGGCCGCTGAAGGAGATTTTCGAATGTTAGAAATTTCCCTGACGATCGGCTTCGGGCTGTTCGTGCTGGCCCTGCTGCTCAACCTGTACCGGTTGTTGCGTGGGCCCACCCTGCCGGACCGGGCCCTGGCCCTGGACACCATGTACATCAATACCATCGGGCTGATCGTGCTGTACGGCATCTCATCGGACAGCAAGCTTTATTTCGAGGCCGCCATGGTGATCGCGCTGATCGGCTTTGTGAGTACCGTGGCGGTGGCCAAATACATGTTGCGTGGCGACATCATCGAGTAGGGGCAACACTATGAACGGGATCGTTGAGTTTCTGGTCAGCGCCTTCATTCTGATTGGGGCGGTGTTCGCGCTGGTAGGGTCCATCGGCCTGGTGCGGTTGTCTGATTTTTATCTGCGTCTGCATGGCCCGACCAAGGCCAGCACTCTGGGCGTGGGGGGCGCGATTCTCGGGTCGCTGTTGTTTTTCTCCTGGCAGGAAAGGGCGCTGCAGCTTCAGGAAGTGCTGATTGTTCTGTTCCTGTTCATTACCGCCCCGGTGTCGGCGCACATGCTGGCCAAGGCGGCCATGCATCGGAATTTGAAGCGTCGTGAAGATACCCGCGGCGGCCCCTGGAAGCAGTAGCCGCGAGCGGGTTTAAGAGTGCTTGATGCGCGGAAATTATGAAATTTGTAAAAGGTATTCGGACGTGGAAACTTTTTTGAAAGGCGGCCAGTCCTAATAAATAGCTACGGACCGGTACCCCCGATCCCCCAGTACCCTCACCGGTTCGTAGCTTCTGGACACCCCGGTCTCTCCCCCAGGAGGCCGGGGCGGCAAGCCTCCCTGGCAGCGCAGTCGTTCCCTTCCCCCACTTGCTGCCAGGGATTTTTTTTGCCCACTGAAAAGTGGGACTTCCCCTCTTCCTTCTTCTTGCCCGTACTTAAAGCAAGAGGCATGCCTGTTTTCGAAAAACCAGGTGGGGCCTTATTTATCAATGACTTATGATGAAGTTGCGCGATCAGGCCGGTGGCGCCGCTGCGCCAGAACGGTGTCGTAAAACGTCGCCGTAGTGACGGACCCGGTCAGTCCGCCGGGTCCGGCGGCACCGCCAGCCAGATGCCGAGCTGGCGCCAGGCCTCGTCGCTGCCGTCGCCGCTGGTGGCGGAGAACAACTGGGCGCTGAGCGGCGCCGGGTGGCCGCGGACCTCTTTGAGAACCTTCAGCAGGGTGTTCTTGGCGGCCCCGTACTTGAGTTTGTCCGCCTTGGTGATCAGCAGGTGCAGCGGCATGCCGGCGCGCGCCGACCATTCCAGGATCAGGCGGTCGAAGTCCTTGAGCGGATGGCGGATGTCCATCAGCAGGACCAGCCCGGTAAGGCTCTGCCGGCGGGCCAGGTAATCGTCCAGGTCGCGCTGCCACTGCTGGCGGGTGTTTTTGTCCACCTTGGCGTAGCCGTAGCCGGGCAGGTCCACCAGGCGCCGCTCCTCGTCCAGCTCGAAGAAGTTCAGCAATTGCGTGCGGCCGGGGGTCTTGGAGGTGCGCGCCAGGGTGCGCTGGCCGGTGAGGCGGTTGATGGCGCTGGATTTGCCGGCGTT
>JBFJUC010000072.1:0-10560 GCA_041624875.1 Alcanivorax sp. | reverse complement strand
TGCCCATATTCGCCAGGGAGATAGCAGGTGCCAGCAATAGGGCGCTGGCGCACAGCCCGGTCTTCAAATAAGGAAGCGGTCGCATGCGGATTTTCCCTCCGATTTGTTTGTTGTTCTCTAATGTTTGCGGATGTGCGCCGCAAACGATCGTTATTGGTTTTATGTCCCGAACTGTCCATGAACGGGCAAGGCACCGACGGGATGGTGCAACTGCTGAGGCTATAGGGGGCTCGCTAACGTCGGACACAAGAAAACGTGAAAACAGGTTTTTCAAAAAATGAAACATTACCGGAAAGCCTTTATATATGCGGCTGACCAAACGGTCACATTTTATGGTGACAGACCCTTTTTCGGCGTTTTGGGTGGGTCGAAATCATCACCTTTGTGGAAAAAGTAAACAATTTAATAAACAAAATAACATCCTTTTATTTACTTCGTTTTGTGCGCCAGGTCCGCCGTTTGTGGCACCCGCAAACCGACGTCAGCCGCCATCAAAACGCCACTATGTTTACAAGTGTTACCAGAGGAAACACTGGCGGGTTTTGCGCCTTTTTTTCTTTCCCGCGCCAAACTTTTTTGTAACAGAGGCCTGGCGACAACCGCTCTTTTTTCTTTGAAATGCCCGCCCCACGCGGCTTTGCGGCGCCGGGAAAGGCGCGCTTGGGGGCCGTGGTGAAAGCGTCGTAAAAGGGTTGTCTTGTGTTATAGTTTTTTAAGAACTGTCCAAGGATCGGTAAGAAAACACCTGAACGGGACGGGTGCTGGGCCCCCGGGGCGGGCTTATGCCCGGAGGGGATCAAAACCCCCGAAGAAAAACAAAGGTGGAAGGAACCGCTGTACCGTTTTGTGTATCGGTTCCTTAAAAAAAGGATTCGACGATGAAACGGATAGCTGATCTCAGTGTGTTTGTGTCGGTCGTTAAGGCGGGGAGTCTTTCCGAAGCGTCCAATGATCTGGGTCTTTCCGTAGCGTCCATCAGCAAGTACATATCACGCATCGAGCAGGAGCTTGGTGTGCGGGTGCTGGTGCGTAACGCGCGGGGGCTCAGGCTCACCAGCGAGGGCCAGGCGCTGTATGTGCGCGTGGACACCCTGCTCAGCCAGCTCAATAAAGCCATTGCCTATGTCAGCGCCTGCCGGGACATTCCCCGGGGTATGCTCAAGGTAAGCTCCACCATCGGCTTGGGGCGCAACCGCATCGCGCCGTTGGTCTCGGAGTTTTCCAAGCTGTACCCGGACGTAACGGTGCAACTGTCACTGGGCGACCGCTATGTGGACATGGTGCTTGACGATGTGGACGTGGCCATTTCCATCGGCGCTCCGGAGGATACCTCCCTGGTGGCCAAGCGCCTGATGAGCAACCCGTGCTGCGTGTGCGCCTCGCCCGCTTACCTGAAGGGCCGCAAGGCACCCCGTCACCCGAAGGATCTGAAGCGGCACGACTGCCTGATCCTGGACTGCCACGGCTCATTCAAGGATCAGTGGCGGCTGGAGGACGAGTACGGCGGCCAGCACCACGTCAAGGTGTCCGGCAATCTGATCACCGACAACAGCGAGACCCTGCGCGAGTGGGCGCTGAAGGGCTACGGCGTGGCGCTGAAAAGTCGCTGGGACATTGCCGAGCACCTGGAGCGCGGCGAGCTGGTGCAGTTGATGCCGCGCTACCGGGCACCGGACCTGGATTTTTATCTGGTGTACGCGGGGCGCGACTTGCTGCCGGCGAAAACCCGGGCTTTCATCACCTTCCTGGAAGAAAACGTCGACCGTCTCAAGCAGCCGATCTCGGACCCCGTGAAGGCGTGATTCAGGCGTACGCTTCGAGCGGGCGTTCCAGGCGCCGCACCCAGGGCAGCACCTGCGCGCCCAGGCGCAGTTGCAGGTCCTGGGGGTGGATGGACACGCGCAGCGTGCGCCCGCTGGCCAGCGCCGCCAGGTAATTACCACGGTTGAACAGATTGAGGCTCCAGGCGCGCAGCGCCGTGTCCGCTTCAAAGCCGAGCAGCGGCATGGGGTGAAAGCGCTGATCTCGGGCGTCGTACAGGCCGCCCAGCGTTTCGTAGTAGCGGAACGGCAGCGCCGCCAGCCGGCGTTTGTTCACCGCCCCCAGCGCCCAGGCCGGCGGCACGTACAGCGGGCCGGGCGTCAGGCCGTGCTCCACGAACCAGCGGTGGCAATCCTGAATCAGCGCAACGATGCCTTCTTCGTCCAGGGACAGGTGCTCCGCCGCGTCCCGGGAAATAAACGCGCTGTGCAGACGGTGATGAAGGCTTTTCGGCGTGTCGCAACGGTGCCGCCAGCCGTGGCCGGCGAGCGGATAGCCGCGCTCGCCGAGGTCGCGCAGCCAGTCCAGATCGGCGGCCCGCCAGCCCTTGCCGGGCACCACCAGCAACGTCACCGCCGCCGGCGGCAGCCAGGCAAGCTGCTCAAGGATATCCGTGACCCGTTCACGGGTCTCCGGCATCACATCGTGAATCGAAACCAGACCGTTTAACGCCATCTCAAAGCTCCGGGCGGGCGGTGCTCAAACGGCGCAACACGGCCAGCGTCGGCGACGGCCAGCGCTTGGGCAGCAGCGGTGCCTGGCGGGCACAGTGGCCGAGCACCTGCAGCCAGGTGTCCATGGCGCGCTGGTTCATGGCGAGGGCCGCGTGACGGGCCTGTTCGGCTCGCTCGCGGCGCTGCGCCGGGCTCTGCGCCTGCAGCCGCGCCAGGGTGTCGCCGAGACTTTCGCCCTCTTCCATGACCGCCAGCCCGCGGGCCAGCTCCGGCCATTGGTTGATGCCACAAGCCGGCGTGGTGATCACCAGCCGCTGGCGGGCCATGGCTTCCAAGGCCACGGTGCCGAACGCCTCCACCACCGACGGCAGCACCAGCACTTGCGCGGCGTCCAGCTGTTCCACCACCTGGGCGCGACGGCACCAGCCCAGGAAGGTGAGATTGGGCAGGCGGCGGGCCTGTTCTACTACCTTTTCGCGCAGCGGGCCGTCGCCGGCCACCGTGAAACGGCAGTCCGGACGCTGGGCGGCCAACGCCAGGAAACGTTCGATGTTCTTCTCCGCCGCCAGCCGGCCCACATAGAGCACCGAATCCAGCTTTTCCGACAGCGGCAGCGGCGGCCGCTCGACGAATTCCGGGCCCAGCGGCGTGCCCACCAGTTGCGGGTGACGGGCGCCGGCCGCGCGGGCGTCGTTGATCAGGCTTTCGCAGATGGTGGCGACCGCGCTGCTGCCCTGGAACAGGGTGCGGTTGACCCAGTTGAGCAGGCCGCCGGCCAGGCGCGCCAGGCGCGGGCCCCAGTAAAGCCGTACCAGGCTGTCGTAATCGGTCTGGAAGGTCACACACACCGGGATGCCCAATTTGCGCGCCACCCAGAACGCCCCGAGGGAGAAAATCCCGGGCCCAGGAATCACGATCACATGGGGCTTCATCTCCCACACCAAGGCGGTGAGCTCGCGCATTTTCGGCAGGAACAAACGCTGGGTAGGATCGCCGGGGATCGGCATGGACACCCCCTGACAGGGGTGAGGGTCTTCCAGGCTGGGCGATACCAGCTCCGCCCGGGCCACCACCCCGTCCAAGTGGGCGACCAGGTCCTGGAAGTAGGCGCCGACCCCGTTGCGGCCTTTCATGGCGTCGACGACAAACAGTACGCGCAGGTCTTTTGTTTTCATGGGCGTCAGTATCCGCACCGCGTGTGTCGTATTTATGACACCCCTACCCTAGCACGGTTCAGCCGGTGGGCCGGGGGTAGCCGAAACGCTCGTAGACCCAGCCGAAGGTCTGCTCCAGACGGCCCGGGTCGACGCCCAGGTTTTCCAGGGAATAGCGGTGGCCGCTGCGGTAGCCGGCGGCGCGGCGGTCCTCGCCCTCCAGAAAGGCCCGGTACGTCGGCGACGGGGTCCAGCCGAACGCCCGGTAAAATCCGCTTACACTCTCGCCAGGCGCCGCCGCCAGGGTCTCCATCACCGACAGGGCGCCGCGTCCCTCGGGCAAGCCGTCCAGTTGTTCCAGGAGGTGGCGGTAATAGTAATCCAGCATGGCGAGGAAGCCCTCGCGCCAGTAGTCCGCGGTGTCGCGGCCATCGAACAGCTTGCCGCCAATGACGATGGAATTGATCTGCGACGGCACCGCCGCGGTGGGGTTGCGCAAACAGCCGATAAAGCGGGCGTCGGGGAAGGCGTCCGCCAGAGTGGCCATGAACGGCGTGAACGAGGGGTTCTTGGACAGGAAGGTGCGGTGCTCGCCGTGGAAGTACAGATGACGCTGCACGAAGCGCCGGTACGCCGCCATCAGGCGGCGCTTCTCCGCCGCCGGCAGATCGCGGTCCGCGTAGGTGAGACGCCACAGCGCCGGGTCCGGCACCGCCAGGACCAGCAGAAAACAGCCCAACACCGGCAGCAGGGCCAGATAATCCTCTTCCGGATCGCGCAGACCGGTCTGGTGGACATCGTCCAGGCCGCCCAGCACCCGCCGTTCCAGACGGAAGAACAGCCGGCTCAGCGGCGCGCCGACCAGGGCGTCCAGCCGCCCCACCCCGCGCCAGAACCAGCGCTGGCTAATGGAAGGCGCGAAGATCAGCTCCCACAGCGCGGTGGTGGTGAAGCGCTCGCGGTCGCCGGCCAGAAGCCGGTGCAGGAAGGTGGTGCCACTGCGGGGCACGCCGACCACGAACAGCGGCTCGCGCACGCGCACCCGGCGGAAGTCGGGAAACAGCAGATAATCCAGCATCAGCCCCGCGCCGTTAATCGCCTGCAGCAGCCCGAACAGCGGCCAGAACAGCGCCATCACCAGCCAGCGCCGCGGCGACACCCCTTTCACCGCACCGCCGTAATCCGGACACCAGGAGCGCACGAACAACCGCGCGTAGGCTTTGATCAGAGATCCCATGCTCTCACTCTCTATGATCGGAAGCGCCGACCCTAACAGCAAGAAGATGACAGAACCATGTCACTCAAGACCACCAAGTGCGGTTGGTTTGTGCGAGCGGGCCTTGCAACAAAGCGGTCACACCGGGACCACAAAATCGCGCCTGCATCCTGTATCCTGCACGCTGAACCGCGGCCGGGGCCGCTACGACAACTTGATTCATTTGAGGCGTGATGAGTACCTTCCCCACCATTGTCGGCCACCGCGGCGCCCGCGGCGAGGCCCCGGAAAACACCGCGGCGGGCTTTCAGGTTGCGCTGGAGGCGGGCGTCACCGAGATCGAACTGGACGTGCGGCTGTCCCGCGACGGCCATCTGATCGTGGTGCACGACGCCAACGTCACCCGCACCACCGGCGAGCGCGGCAAGGCACACCACTACACGCTGTCACAACTGGAAGTGCTGGACGCGCGCCGCAATACCCCCGGCTGGCACAGCCCGCTGGGCATTCCCTCATTACGGGAGGTGGTGGACCTGTGCGGGCCGTCGATGCGGTTCCAGTTCGAAGTAAAAGGCGCCGACCGGGCCATCCTGCATCGGCTCGCTCACCAACTGGTGGACTTCATCAGCCAGCGGCAAATGAATGACCGGGTGGTGGTCACCTCCAGCCATACCGGTTTTCTGCGCATGCTCGGCACCATGACCGCCCACATCGAACGCGGCTATGTCGCGGAGTACCGCTACCAGCAGCCCACCCGGCGGGCGGTGGCGCTGGGTTGCACCTGGCTGATGCCGCGCCACACCCTGGTGACGCCGGCGCTGATACGCCGGGCGCGGCGCCGCAACCTGAAAGTGTCCACCTGGACGGTGAACGATCTGACCCGGGCGGAGCGCATGCTGGAACTGGGCGTGGACGGCATCATCACCGATTTCCCGACCAGTTTTATCGCGCACTTTGAGCGCCGCGCGGCGCGGAAGGCCTAACTAAAGAACGCGCGGATTTCATCCTCACGCGCCTTGGCATCCTGATAACCCAGCGACATCAACCGCCCGGTGAAACCGGGCTCGAACAGCAGATAGCTGATCGCGCTGGCACCCGGCGAGCGGGTGGCGCCGGAACCGCTCAGGAAGAACCGCAGGGTGCGCGGCAACTCCTTGATGTGCTCGGCGGCGATTTCGTCGATGGGTTGGGAGGGGTAGATTTTCAGCACGTCCACCTGGCGCAGCTGGATGCCGTGCTGGCTGCGGGCCCGTTTGCCGAGCGCTTCCACGGTGCGGTTGATACGCTCCAAGCGCTCCACGTCCCCTTCCAGGGTGTCCACGAACACACTGTTGAGCACATGGCCAAGCACCTGGGCCAGCGACGGGTAGCCGCTGAGCTGACGCTGGTGGTCGGCGCTGACGTTGCCGGACACCCCCACCACCAGCAGCTTGTCGGCGCCCAGGTGCAGGGCCGGGCTCACCGGAGCGAGCTGGCGCACGGCGCCGTCGCCGTAGTAATTGCCGTCTACCTTCTCGGCGGGGAACAGCAGCGGGATCGCCGCCGACGCCAGCAAGTGCTGCACGCCGATGTCCGAGCGCCGGCCCAGACGGCGCGCGCGCGTCCATTCTTCCACGCCCGGCGCGCCCTGGAAGAACGCCACCGATTCGCCGGTGGCGTAGCTGGAGGCGGTGATCGACAGCGCCCGCAAATGCCCCTGGCGGATGCTTTCCTCGATGCGCTGGAAATTGATCACCAGCCGCAGCAGCCGCTTCAGCGGCGTGCTGTCGAGCAGCGCGCTGCGGGTCACCGCCCGGCCGCCGGCGGCGGAGCTGACCACCCAGCGCAGCAGACTGCGCAGGAAGGCGAAAATGTCGGTGCGGTAGACCTGGTCGGCGGTCATATTGGCCCACACCCGCTCCAGGCCGCGCACCGCCAACCGATAGTCGTGGGCGCCGGCGGCCAGGGCCGCGGCGTTAATGCCACCGGCGGAGGTGCCGCAAATAATCGGAAAGGGGTTGCTGCTGTGGGCCGGCAGCATATCGGCGATGGCGCTCAACACACCGACCTGATAAGCGGCGCGGGCGCCGCCGCCGGACAAAATCAGCCCTCGATTGGGGGCGGACGCTTGGGGCATGGTGTCATCTCCTTATCGCGCCAGTATGCCGTTTGACGCCCCCCGGCGTCATCCGTCGGGAAGCGCTGGCTTCATTGCCCTACTCCGCTTTATGCTGCTCCAGCCTGTTTCCGGATGACGCCATGACCACCGCTTTGTCGTTTCGCCCCGCCCGCCCTGAAGACCTGGATGCCCTGGTAGACCTGGAGCAGCGCTGCTTCGACGGCGACCGGTTGTCGCGCCGCAGCTTCCGCCACTGGATCCGCCAGGCCCATTCCGGGCTGATCGTGGCCCATGCCCCCGGCGACGAAGACCGCGACGGGAAAAAGGTCGAGGGTGCCCTGGCCGGCTACGCCCTGGTGATACTGCAACGGGGCACGCGCATGGCACGGCTTTATTCCATCGCCGCCGACCCGGCATGGCGCGGCAAGGGCCTCGGCGAGCAGCTGATGAACGCCGCGGAGCGCTACGCCCACCGGGAAAAGCGCCTTTATCTGCGCCTGGAGGTACGCCGCGACAACGACGCGGCAATACGCCTTTACGAGCGCCTGGGCTACAAGCTGTTCGCGGAAACGCCGGATTACTACGAAGACCACCCGGACGCCCTGCGCTTTCAAAAGCGGCTGCACTACAAGCCGGAGAACCCGGCGCGGCTGGATATTCCCTGGGTGCGCCAGACCACCGAGTTCACCTGTGGGCCGGCCTGCCTGCTGATGGCCCGCCATGCCCTGGACGGCCACGCGCCGGCGGACACCGACGAGCTGCTGATCTGGCGGGAAGCCACCACCATCTTCATGACCGCCGGCCACGGCGGCTGTCACCCGCTGGGCCTGGCGCTGGCCGCCCGCCGCCGGGGGCTGAGCGCCACCGTCTACTGCAACCAGAGCGGGCCGCTGTTTCTGGATTCAGTGCGCGACGAGAACAAAAAACGGGTGATCGAGACCGTGCACCGGCATTTCGAGGACGAGGCGCGACACCAGACAGTGCCGGTGCACCATCAGGAGCTCACCGCCGAGCGGCTGGACCAGGCGTTACAGGACGGGGAAGTGGCCATCGTGCTGATCAGCACCTGGCGGCTGGACGGTCGCAAGGCGCCCCACTGGGTGGTGGTGAGCGGCGCCGACCGGGAATGCTTCTATATTCATGACCCGGACCCGGCGGACGACCAAGTGCCGCTGGATTGCCAGCATGTGCCGATCAGTCGCGACCGGTTTGAGCAGATGACACGCTATGGGCAATCGCGGTTGCGGACCGCGGTGATTGTCGGGCGGGGGTAATCCTAGAAAGCGGAATCAGGTTTTCAGGACGTTCTTGCCGAGTTCGCCGGCGCGCTTGCTGTTCACTTCGCGGGTGTTTTCGTCGCAGGCGTCCTGGTCACCGCCGCAGATTTCACAGCCCTGCTTCATGCCCAGGGTCGCGAGGCCGCCGCAGGAACCCTTCACCGGTTTGTTGGCGACAATCGAGCCGATCGCCATGCCGGCGAACAGCAGCGCGAAAACGACAATACTGGCTATCACGGTTGCGAACATATCAGCTTTCTCCTTCGCGGCTCTTGAGAAGCGCCTCAAAAGCCGGGGTCATCACTTCTTCAACCCCGTTATCAGTTCGGACAATAAACAGCACCGCCAGTTCACGCTCTTCGGCGAACACCAGGCCCTTCTCCGGGCCAAGCACGTTGAGTGCGGTGGCGAGCCCATCCGCCGTCGTACAACTGGAGTGTAACACGGTCACCGACCCTAATTTGTGACCCACCGGCCGGCCGGTGCGCGGGTCCAGGGTATGGGAATAGAGCGTGCCGTCTTTCTCGAAGAAGTTGCGGTAGTCGCCGCTGGAGGCAATAGCCATATCGCGCAGGGGCACCACCTTTTCCACTTCTCGGACGCCGGGAACCGGTCGCTCCACCGCCACGCGCCAGGGCTGGCCCTGGGCTTTGGTGCCGGCAGCGCGCAGTTCGCCGCCGATCTCGACCAGATAGTTACCGATGCCCGCCTGTTCAAGCAGTTTCGCCAGCTTATCCACGGCGAACCCCTTGGCGATTGACGACAAATCCAGATAAACGCCACCGGGCTGCGTCAGGGTGCGGCCGTCCAGCTTAAGCTTTTGCCAGCCGACCCGCTGCCGGGCCGCTTCGATGTCCGCCGCGGCCGGCGGCTCGAAGCGTTCCGGATCCGGCCCGAAGCCCCACAGATTGACCAGCGGCCCCACGGTTACGTCGTAGGCGCCGCCGGTGTCCTCGGCCAGACTCAGCGCCTGTTCGAGCACCATGGCGAAATCCGACGGCAGCACCAGGCTGCCGCCCGCTTCCAGGCCGTTGAAACGGCTGATCGCCGAGCCCGGCAGGTAGGTGCTCATTTCCTGATTGATGCCTTCCAGGGACGACTCAATGGCGCTCTTGAGCGCCGGCACGCCGTTCTCCGGGGTGCCGAAAAACTTCACCGACCAGGTGGTGCCCATGGTCGGGCCGGAGAGCTGGGAGAGGCGATCAGTGGTGTCGTCGCAGGCGCTCAGAAGCGCCAGCGACATCAGCAGCAGGAAAAAGCGCGCCAGCCTCACCCCCCGAAGTCATCCAGCATGATGTTTTCGGGTTCGACGCCCAGGTCCTCGAGCATCTTGATTACCGAGGCGTTCATCATCGGCGGGCCGCACATGTAGTACTCGCAGTCTTCCGGCGCCGGATGATCCTTGAGGTACATGTCATAGACCACGTTGTGGATGAAGCCGGTGGGGCCTTCCCAATTATCCTCGGGCAGCGGATCGGACAATGCCAGGTGCCACTCGAAGTTGTCGTTCTCTTCGGCGAGCTGGTCGTACTCTTCCGAGTAGAAGGTCTCGCGCACCGAACGGGCACCGTACCAGAAGCTGATCTTGCGCTTGGAGTTAAGACGCTTGAGCTGGTCGAAGATGTGGCTGCGCATGGGCGCCATGCCCGCGCCGCCGCCGATGAACACCATCTCCGCGTCGGTTTCCTTGGCGAAGAACTCGCCGAAGGGCCCGAATACGGTGATCTTGTCGCCGGGCTTGAGACTGAATACGTAGGAGCTCATCAGGCCGGGCTGAATGCCCTGCGAACCCGGGGGCGGCGTGGCGATACGGATGTTGAACTTGAGAATGCCCTTCTCTTCCGGGTAGTTGGCCATGGAGTAGGCGCGTACCACGGTCTCGTCGCTTTTCGCCTTGAGATCGAAAAAGTTGAAGCGCTCCCAGTCACCACGGAATTCCTCTTCGATGTCGAAGTCGGAAAAGTTGATGTCGTAGGCCGGCGATTCCAGCTGCACGTAACCACCGGCGCGGAAATCCACGTTCTCGCCTTCCGGCAGCTTCAGGGTCAGTTCCTTGATGAAGGTGGCCACGTTGGGGTTGGACACCACCTCGCATTCCCACTTCTTCACGCCGAAAAACTCTTCCGGCACTTTGATCTTCATGTCCTGCTTGACCGCCACCTGACAGCTCAGGCGCCAACCGTCGCGAATCTGACCCTTGGTGAAATGGCCTTCCTCGGTGGGCAGGATCTCACCGCCGCCGTCGAGCACCTGACAACGACACTGGGCACAGGTACCGCCGCCGCCGCAGGCGGAGGACAGGAAAATACCCTGGTCGGCC
>JBFJUC010000071.1:0-10757 GCA_041624875.1 Alcanivorax sp. | reverse complement strand
TTCGAACAATTCCACGAAGGGCACGAATTCCCGGCCTTTCAGGCGGTCCAGCACGTTCGCCATGCGCTCCCGGGTGGACAGCTTCTCCCGTGACACCTGGTGGTTCTCGAACATGTCCGCCCGGTACAACACTTCCTTGAAGGCCAGCAGCAACTCGCGCAGGTCCACGTCCGGCTGCGCTTTTTCGCGCACGTACTCGGGGCGGCGCGCGGCGGCGATCTGGAAGTCCCGCTCCAGGCGCGGCAGGTTGTCGATGTCCTCGGCGGCCTGCTTGAAACGCTCGTATTCCTGCAGCCGGCGAATCAGCTCGGCGCGCGGGTCTTCCGCTTCATCCTCTTCGTCGTGCGCCGGTCGCGGCAGCAGGGTGCGCGATTTGATCTCGCCCAGCATCGCCGCCATCACCAGGTATTCCGCGGCCAGCTCCAGGTTCATGGCCTTCATCAGTTCCACGTACTCCATGTACTGGGTCGTGATCTGGGCCACGGGGATGTCGAGAATGTCCAGGTTCTGGCGTTTGATCAGGTACAGCAACAGGTCCAACGGACCCTCGAACGCCTCCAGGAACACTTCCAGGGCGTCCGGCGGTATGTAGAGATCGTCGGGCAGCTTGGTGATCGCCTGACCGTACATCAGGCCGAACGGCATCTCCGCCTGGTGCGGTGCCGGCGGCGCCAGCGGATTGCTGGCGACCGGGGCCTGTTGCTTCACCACTTCGTTCATCTGCCCTGGCATCCCTTGGTTACCGTTACCGGTATTGCAGGCCCATTACCGAGCGCACCTCATCGAGGGTGGCGCGGGCCACCTCGCGGGCCTCTTCACAGCCTTCGGACACAATCGTGCGCACCAGATCCGGATTACGCAAATGATCCTCGGCGCGACGCCGGATCGGCTCCAGCTCCGCTTGCACCGCGTCGATCACCGGTTTCTTGCATTCCAGGCAACCAATGCCGGCGGAGGTGCAGCCTTCCTGCACCCACTGGCGGGTGCGGTCGTCGGAATACACTTTGTGAAACTCCCACACCGGGCACTTCTCCGGCGTGCCCGGATCGCTACGACGCACCCGCGCCGGATCGGTGGGCATGCGGCGGATCTTGGCGTCCACGTCGTCCGGTTCCTCGCGCAGGCTGATGAAGTTGCCGTAGGACTTGGACATTTTCTGACCGTCCAGGCCCGGCATCTTCGAGGCCGGCGTGAGCAGAGACTGCGGCTCCGGCAGGATCACCTTGCCGCCGCCTTCCAGGTCCCCGTTCAGGCGTTCTTTATCGCCGAGCGTGATGTTTTGCTGGTTCTGCACCAGCGCGCGGGCCGCTTCCAGGGCCGACTCGTCGCCCTGCTCCTGGTATTTGCGGCGGTTATCAGCGTAGATGCGCGCCTGCTTCTTGCCCATCTTCTTGATCGCCGCGGTCACCGCCTCCTCGAAGCCCGGCTCGCGGCCATAGAGATGGTTGAAGCGCCGGGCCACTTCGCGGGTCAGTTCCACATGGGCCACCTGATCGGCGCCCACCGGCACCTGGCCGGCCCGATAAATCAGGATGTCGGCGGCCTGCAGCAGCGGGTAGCCGAGAAAGCCGTAAGTGCCCAGGTCCTTCTCGCGCAGCTTTTCCTGTTGATCCTTATAGGTCGGGACCCGTTCCAGCCAGGACAACGGCGTCATCATCGACAACAGCAGGTGCAGCTCGGCGTGCTCGGGCACCTGGCTCTGGATAAACAGGGTGGCGGACCCGGGGTTCACCCCGGCCGCCAGCCAATCGGTCACCAGATCCCAGACGTGGCCCTGAATACCGTGCGGATCCTCGTATTCAGTGGTCAGGCCATGCCAGTCCGCGACGAAAAAGAAACACTCGTACTCATGCTGCAAGCGTACCCAATTCTTGAGTACGCCATGGTAATGCCCCAAATGCAGGCGCCCGGTGGCGCGCATGCCCGATACCACTCTTTGGGAGGGAACCACGGAACTCAAAAGCCGACTCCTGTCGTAACGGCGGAAAGCGGCGATTATAAAGGGAATAGACGGTGTAAAGACAGGGCTGGGCGCAACGCTCTCAGAAGATAGCGTCCAGGGGACCGGCGCCCTCGCGGACCACCTCCGGGCCGTTACCGTCGGCGAGCGAAATCACGGTGGTCTCGGTGATCCCACAGAAACCGCCGTCGATGACCAGATCCACCTGGCCCTGCAGGAAGTCGCGCACGTCCTGGGGGTCGGTAAGTGGGAACTCATCGTCAGGCAGATGCGCGGTGGAGGTCATGATCGGGCCGCCGTGCTCGTTGAGCAGTGCCTGGCAGATCGGATGATCGGGCACGCGAATGCCGATGGTGCGCTTTTTCGGGTGCATCAGCCGGCGTGGCACTTCGCTGGTGGCGCTCAGAATAAAGGTATAGGGCCCCGGCGTGTGCGCCTTGAGAAGCCGGTAGTCCGGGTTGTCCACTTTGGCATAGGTGGCCAGCACGGACAGGTCCGGGCACAGCAAAGTGAACTGGTGTTTGTTGTCCAGCCGGCGCAGGCGGATCAGGCGATCCAGGGCGTCCTTTTCACCAATCCCGCAGCCCAGGGCATAGGTGGTATCGGTGGGGTAGGCAATCAGCCCCCCGCCGCGGATCACGTCCACCGCCTGACGAATCAGGCGTGGCTGGGGCGTTTCAGGGTGAATATGCAATACATCGGTCATGGGGCCGCATTCTCCACCCGCGCCCGGGCGGGCGCAACACCGGCCTGGGGCAGCGCCCACACCGGCGTACCGTCGGCCGGGAACGGCGGCAGGCCGCCCAGCGCCAACCATTTTTGCTGGGGGGAATGGAAATCGCTGCCGCCGGACACCGCCAGGCCGAAATGCCGCCAGCACTCCTCGATCAGCGCCGCCTGCTGCGGGCTGAGCCCGGGCATCATCGCCTCCAGGGCCAGACCACCGGCGTTACGGAAATCGCGCACCAGTTCACGCAGCCGCTTGCGGGTGAGCCCATAGGCCTGGGGATGGGCGAGCACCGGGATGCCGCCCGCGGCCAGCAATTCCGAGACGCCCTCCTCCAGGCTGACCCAAGGGGTGGACACAAAGCCCGACTGACCCTTCTTAAGGAAACGATTGAACGCGTGGCGCTGATCGCGCACCACCCCGGCTTCCACCAGCATTTTCGCGAACCAGGGCCGCCCGGGGGTGTCGCTGTCCGCCAGCTCGCAGGCCTTGCGGTAGCTGTGTTCCAGCCGGGCGGCCTTATCCAGGCGGGCGCCGATGCGCACCGCCCGCTCCCGGCGGGCCTCCAGCTGGTGGTTGACCCGCTCCACCAGCACCGGCGCCTGCGGGTCCACCCACAGGCCCAGCACATGGATTTCCCGGCTCCCGCACAGCACCGACAGCTCGATACCCGGCACCAGCGTAATGCCGTGCCGGTCCGCGGCGCGTTGCGCCTCGGGCAGGCCCGCCAGGGTGTCATGGTCGGTGAGCGCCAGCGCGTCGACGCCGTAGTCGGCGGCGCGGGCAACCAGATCGGTGGGCGACAGCACGCCGTCCGACGCCAGGCTGTGGCTATGGAAATCGGGGCGTTGGAAACAGGGGGTCTCGGTCATGGCGGGCAAGGTATCACACAACCTTGCCCGGCGGGATGATTTGCTGCGCTGTTCCCGCTACCATCGGCGGTCCCGGTAAGGATGCGTGTCCATGAAGCAATTGTTTGATTATCTCCCCGTGGTGGTGTTCTTCGGCCTCTATTTCCTCAGTGGCCGGGATATCATGCTCGCCACCTGGGGCATCATCGCCGCCACCAGCTTTCAGGTGGTCGCCGGTCGCCTGATCTGGAAGCGCTGGCACCGGCTGCACCTGATGGTGCTGGCCGTGACCCTGGTGTTCGGCGGCCTGACCCTGCTGCTGCGCGACGATGTGTTCATCAAGTGGCGGCCCTCGATCATCAGCTTCGTGCTGGCGGCGGTGCTGCTGGGCGGCCATTTCCTGCGCGAGCGTAATTTACTGCAGCGCCTGTGTGAAAAGCTGATGGTGAGCGGCTTCGGCCGAGTGGTGGCGCTGGGCGCCACCCAGTGGACCCGGCTCAACCTGGCGTTCGTGCTGTATTTCATCGCGCTGGGCGGGCTCAACCTGTTCATTGCCTATACGTTCAGCACCGACTTCTGGGTCAATTTCAAGCTGTTCGGCTTCACCGCCATTCAAATGGTGTTCTACGTGGCGGTGTTCCTGTATTTCTATCGGCACATTTCCGAGGAAGACCGCAAACAACTGTTCCACCAGGATTCATCCGCCAAGGAACCGGAGAAAAAGGACGACGATGCTGTACGCGATAATCAGTGAAGACGTGGCCGACTCCCTGCCGCTGCGCAAGACCGCCCGCCCCGACCATATCGCCCGTCTGGAACGGTTGCGTGATCAGGGGCGCCTGATTCTGGCCGGCCCGTTGCCGGCGGTGGACAGCGAAGACCCCGGTGACGCCGGGTTCAGCGGCTCCCTGGTGGTGGCCGAGTTCGAGTCGCTGGAAGCCGCCCGCGAGTGGGCCGACCAAGACCCTTATGTGGCGGCCGGCGTGTACGCGAACGTGACGGTGAAGCCGTTCAAGGCCGTCCTGCCCTGAGTTTTTACAAAATCGACCCGCGAAGCGCTGGAAAATGTGACTATTTCGGCGCCATTGCCGCCAAGGGTTGCCTAAACTTCGCGCCTTGAATTCTAAGGAGTACCTGTTAATGCTCGTTCGCTGGCTCTGCTTCGTGCTGATTGCCCTGCTGTCCACTCCGGCCCTGGCCGCCACCGCCTGGATCGACGATGAAATCTACGTGCCGGTGCGTTCCGGCGCCGGTGCCGGCTACCGGATCGTCCACCGCGGCCTGAAAAGCGGCACCCGGGTGGAATTTCTAGGCGAAGACGGTGACTGGGCGCGTATCCGCTTTGGCGACACCGAGGGCTACATCGGCAAGCAGTACATCAGCCGCTCCCCCACCGCCGCCATTCGTCTGGATCAGATCAGCGGCGACCGCAAGGACATGGAAGCCCGCATGACCGAAATGCGCGAGCGGCTGAGCAGCGTGGAAGCGGAGCGTGACCGCCTAAGCACCGAAAACGAAGAGCTCAAAGGCTCACTGAGCAGCCGCAGCGACGAACTCGAGAACCTGCGCGATGTGGCCGCCGATCCGATTCGACTGGACCAGGCCAATCGCCGCCTGAACGAAGAACTCAGCATGTTGCGTTCCGAGCTCGACCAGGTAAAAGCGGAAAACGCCATGCTGCGCGGCAACAATACCTCCCAGCAATGGATCACCGGGGTCGGTATTCTGATTCTCGGCGCCATCGCCGGCCTGCTTTTGAAATCCAAGTCCGGCCGCCGCCGCAGCACCTGGGCCAACTGAGCGGCGTCAGCCGTCCAGCCGCCCGAACAAGGTTTCCAATCGCACCGTGAAGCCGTTCACCCCCTGATAGCCCTGATCCCTGGGCCACAGGACGAACGGCTCCAATTCCACGAACAACCACGGCCGCCACACCTGGCGCCGGTAGCGCACGTAGCAGCGATAGCTGTCCACTCGCGCCTCCGGCTTGCTGAACCCGGCGGCTCCCACGCCCAGGTTCCAGGCCGTTTTGTCGCCCTGACGCAGGAACAGATTGACACCCTGGAACAGCCCCAGCCCGCGACCGTCTTCGTTCAGCTCCTCGCTGTATTCGATCTGGGTGGCCAGACGCAGGCTGGCCGTGTCGCTCAGGGCACGGTCCAACTCAAACAAAGAGCGGCTGCGCCAGCCCTTGGGGTCACGCCACTCCACCCGTTCGGTGAAACGCAGCCAGGCCCATTCATTGAACAGGGGATGGACGCTGCGATAACGCAGCCGGGTAAAGGTGGTGAAGTCGGAACGCACGCCGGTGTCCAGGTCCAGGTCCATGGCATCGGTGCGGTTGATCACCCAGCGCAGCGCGCCGCGAAAGCCGCTGTCGTCCTCGCCGACACCGGCGACTTCCGAGGCCTGCGGTCCTTCGGCCTCGGTGTCGTCCTCGTTGCTGCGAAACAGCAGGGAGAGCCGCCGCTCGGCGCTGGGCAGCCAGACCCGGGCGTCCACGTCCAGATCGCGGTCGTTCTGGTCGTCGTCACGCCAGGTGCGTTCGCCGGTGATGCGAACCAGGCTGGCGGCGGGCTCGTTACTGGTACTCAGCGGGTCGGCGAAAAAGCCGTCCACCCAGCGGCTCGGCCAGCACAGGCCCCGGGATAGCCAACCATGGGTGCGGTCCACCCAGAATGAGCGGGGACCCTGGCCACAGGGGTCCGTGGCGGTTGGAGAGGCCGCCGCCCCGGGTAACGGGAACCCCACCATGAAAAGTATCACTAACCCGGAAAGTCGCCTCATGACGACAGCATAGCGCCCGCCGCGGGCGGCGGGAATTACCGTATCAGCCGACCGCGCCGGAATCCTGGAAGGCCTGGATATCCTCGTCGCTGAAGCCGTGGGCCGACAGAACTTCGGCGCTGTGCTGACCAAGCCGCGCACCGCTGAAACGGTAGCCCACCGGCGTGGCGGAGAACTTGAACGGCGAGGCCACCTGGCGCTGCTTGCCGCCGTCGTGGCGCGGCACGTCCACCACCATGTCACGGGCCCGGAGCTGCGGATGGTCGGTGGCCTCGGAGAACGTCAGCACCGGTTCCACGCAGCAGTCCAGATCAGCGAACACCCGGCACCAGTGATCATAATCCTGAGCACCGATCACCTCGGCGATCTCTGCTTTCACTTCCGCCACCACGGACGGCTCCAGGGTCATGCCCTTACTGGTCAGCTCCGGCTTGCCGATCGCCTGGCAGAACTGGGTGAAAAACTGCGGCTCCAGGCCGGCCACGGACATAAAGCGCCCGTCGCGGGTGCGGTAACAGTCGTAAAAGCCGCCGCCATTGAGCTGGGTGGTTTCCAGATCCGGGTCCTGGCCGGCCACCAGGGCCGGCGGCGCGGCCAGGCCGTGCAGGCTGAAGGCGGCGTCGGTCATCGAGATATCCACGTGCTGGCCTTCGCCGGTGCGTTGACGGTGAATCACCGCCGCCAGCACGCCCATCACCGCGTGGCAGGAGCCGCCGGCGATGTCCGCCACCTGGAACGCCATCGGTGCCGGCCCGGAGGCCTTGCGGCCGTTGTAGGCGGTCATGCCAGCGATCGACAGATAGTTCAGGTCGTGGCCGGCCCGGTCCCGGTAGGGGCCGTCCTGGCCGTAGCCGGTGATCGAACAATAGATCAACCCGGGGTTGATCGCCTTGAGGTCGTCATAGCCCACGCCGAGACGATCCATGACCCCGGGCCGGAACTGCTCGACGATAATGTCGTACTCGGCCACCAGCCGCTGGATGATCGCCTTGCCTTCCGGCTTTTTCAGATCCACCGCGATGGACCGCTTGGAGCGGTTGATATAGCCATGCACCGCCGACACGCCGTCCTCGGAAGGCGGCAGCAACCGCACCATGTCCGGACGGGTGGGCGATTCCACGCGCAGCACCTCGGCCCCCATATCGGCCAGCATCAGGGTCGCGAACGGCCCGGGCAACAGGGTGGAAAAATCCAGAACTTTCAAAGACGCCAGGGGACCACTCATGAACACCGCTCCTTCAATTCGAAAACCCGACCCTACCCGCTCGCCGTTGCCTCGCCAATGGCAAGCCTGGCCGCGCGAGTGACCGAAACTGACATGGGGCCGGCCCGCTAACTGCGCTAGCATGCCCGCTTACTCCGCAACCGTGTAACGCTGATGACCGTTTCAACAAAAATCCGCGGCGTGCTGGCGCTGGTGGGGATCTTCCTCAACACCCTGTTGCTGGTCATTCCCCTGTATGTATTCGCCCTGCTGCGGCTGTTGCTGCCGTTCCACGCCGCCCAGGTCCGGTTGTCCCGCGTGCTGGTGGTGATCGCGGAAACCTGGATGGCGGTCAATAACGCGATCATTGATCTGTTCAGTCAGGTGGACTGGCGGGTGGAAGGAATGGAAGGCCTGGCCCGCCAGGAATGGTACCTGATGACCTCCAACCATCAATCCTGGGCGGACATCCTGGTGCTGCAGAAAGTCACCAACCGGCGGGTGCCGTCGTTGAAGTTCTTCCTCAAACAGGAGCTGATCTGGGTGCCGCTGCTGGGCCTGGCCTGGTGGGCGCTGGATTTCCCGTTCATGAAGCGCTACAGCCGCGCTCAGCTGGAAAAACACCCGGAACTCAAAGGCAAGGACATGGAGACCACCCGCAAGGCCTGCGAGAAGTACGCGCATTTCCCGGTCTCGGTGATGAACTTCTTTGAAGGCACTCGCTTCACGGCGGAAAAGCACCGTCAGCAGGCCTCCCCCTATCAGCATCTGCTGAAACCCAAAGCCGGCGGCGCCGCCTTTACCCTCAAGGCGATGGGCGGCCAGCTGCACTGCCTGCTCGACTTCACCATTATCTACCCGCCCGGTACCAGCCGGTCGCTGCTCGGCTTTCTCGGCGGTGACATGGACCGGGTGGAGGTGATTGCCCGGCGCTGGCCGATTCCAGACTGGGCCGCCGAAGGCGATTACGAGAACGATCCGGAATTCCGGCGCCGCATTCAGCAGTGGGTGAGCGAAATCTGGGCGGAAAAAGACGCTCTTATCCAGTCACGTCTGTGATCCTATCCGAGGGTTGCCTATAGTAGTGGCCCGGCGCCGCCCCGGCGCCGCATAAATACAAAGCAAACCCAATGGGATGGCCATGCTAGGCAAACTGTTCAAACCCCGGTGGCAACACCGCGACGCCGAGGTTCGCGCCCAGGCGGTCGCGACGCTGGATCCGCGCCAGGATCAGGAAACCTTGTCGACACTTGCCGGCGACGACAGCGCCAGGGTGCGCGCCGCCGCCGTATCGGCGCTACTGGATCTGCACCTGCTGGATCGACTGATCGAGGCCGACACCGACGCCGGCGTGCGCGACGCCGCCTCGCACCGGTTCGTGGCGCTGCTGGCCGGCACCGTGGACGGCGCACCGGCGGTGGACACCCGCCTGCGGCTGATCCAGCACACCGGCAACGCCCGGGTTCTGCTTCACGTCGCCCGGCATAGCCCGGATCAGGAATGCCGGGAAGCCGCCTTGGCCGCCATCGACGAACCGGACGCGCTCTACCGTCTGGCCCTGGAAGGCGCTGACGCCGCCCTGCGACTGGCCGCCGCCGAACGCCTGAACGACAGCGCCTTGCTACGCCAACTGGGCCGCGAAGGCCGCGACAAAAAGGTGGTGCGCATCGCCCGCGACCGCCTCAAGGCACGACAAGCGGAGGACGCCGAGGCCCGCCGCCACGAGGAACAGCTCGACGCCCTGATCGACGCCTTGGAGCAACTGGCCCAGCACAGCGCCGACCCGCTGTTCGAAGGCCGCCTTCAGCAACTCGACCAACGCTGGCGCGGCCTGGCCGAACACGCCGATGACGCCCGTTCCGCCCGCGTGGAAAGCGCCCTGGGCCGGTGCCACGAGCATCGTCGCGAGCAGCAGGAAGCGGTGGCCCGCCAGGAAGCACTGGAATCCGCCGCCCACGAGCGGCGCGCCGCTCTGGACACCCTGCGCTCTCTGTATCGGGATCTGAGTGCGGAGACCTGGGACCAGCAACTCGGTGAGCTGCGCTCGGCGGTGGCGACCCAGGAACGGCGCTGGCAGGCCGCCGGGGACCTTCTGAACAGTGACGACGAATCCGACCTGATGTTCCATTCGCAACTGAGCGAGTGGCGCCGGCTGATCGCCCTGGCCGAAGCGGCCCTGGACGCCGAGAACGACGAACAACGGCGCGGCCTGGCTGAACAGTGGCCCGCCGAGGTGGCCGCGCCCTCCGCCTTGGCGGTGGCCCGCCCGCCCCAGTCCCCCGAGGCACAGAAGCCCCGAGAGGCCCCGGCACGAACCCGCGCCGACAGCGAGCACCGCGGTCTGGTGGTGGCCCTTCGCCGGGAGCTGCAACAGGGCAATCTCAAGCACGCCAACCGGCTCTGGCTCAAAGCCGAGGCGGTACTTGCCGAACAAAGTGACCCCTGGCTGCGGCAGCAACTGGAACGCCTCGCACCGCGCCGTGAAGAGCTGCGCGACTGGCACGCGTTCGCCGCCCAGCCAAAGAAAGAACAGCTTTGTGAGCGCATGGAAGCGCTCGCCGAAACGGAAATGGACGCCGAAGAACGCGCCAGCGCCGTCCAGGCCCTGCATGAAGAATGGCGTGCTCTGATGAGCTCTGACCAGGATCAGGACCAGGCGCTCTGGGACCGCTTCAAGGCCGCCTCCGACCGGGCCTATGCACCTTGCCGCGCGCACTTCGCCGAGCTCGACGCCCAGCGCGCGGACAACCTGCGCCGCCGTGAGGCGCTGTGCCAGCAGCTGGCGGATTTTGTCGCCGCCCAGGACTGGCAAAACGCGGACTGGCAAGCGGTATGGGAAATCCGCCGGCAGGCCCCGCAGGAATGGAAGAGCCATGCGCCGGTGCGGTTCACCGACGCGCGCGACGTGCAAAAGCGCTTTTCCGCGCTGCTGAGCGAAATCGACGAACGACTGGAAGAGGCCTGGCGGCAGGCCGAGCAGCCCCGCCAGGCGCTGTTGGACCGCGCCGCCGCCCTCGCCGAGAGCGTGGCCGCGGACCAAGGCGAACAGGGCGCCGATGTCCGCGGTGCCGCCCGCGAGGCCCAAGAACTACAGAAGCAGTGGCGCGCCGCGCCCTGGCTGCCGCCGGCGCGTCACCGGCCGTTCCAGAAGCGTTTCCGCCGCACCATGGACGCCATCTTCGCCGCGCGCCAGGCCGACACGGAACAAAAGCAGGCGCAGCGCGCCGAGGT
>JBFJUC010000070.1:0-10828 GCA_041624875.1 Alcanivorax sp. | reverse complement strand
GGGAGGGCCAAAGCGGTCCGCCGCCGCGGCCGAGCTTACAGGGATGTACTCGCAGCGTGTCCTGGATGGGCACACCCGATCCCGGTGCGGGCTCTCTGGAGAGAAAAGCCTCTGGAATCCTGCCGGCAAGCTTTGCTTGCCCTTTCGCGGGCTGGGCCCGCTCCTACAAGTCGCACTTTCAGAGACGCGTCCCCTCTGGAGAAGCAGGATCGATGGCGTTGAAGTCGTTGACTCTGGGATGGGCACCGTCGGACAGGGTGTCTTCCCGATCCAGCAGCACGGTCTTGAGGCCGGCGTCGCGGGCGGCGTCGAGTTCGGCTTCCACATCGGAGAGGAACAGAATCTCACTGCCGGGCAGGCCGATGGACTCGCTGATGCGGCGGTAGCTGGCGGCCTCTTTCTTGCCGCCGCTGGTGGTATCGAAGTAACCCTGGAACAGCGGCGTCAGGTCGCCGGCTTCCGAATAGCCGAAGAACAGCTTTTGGGCGGCCACCGAACCGGAGGAGTAGACGTACAGTGGAAAGCCCTGGTCGTGCCAGTCGCGCAGCCGCGGGGCGGTGTCCGGATAAAGATGCGCTTGGTAATCGCCGTTGCGGTAACCGCGTTCCCAGATCATGCCTTGCAGCGCTTTCAGCGGCGTGGCTTTGCGGTCCTGATCAATCCAGGCGCGCATCAGGGCCGCAGCCTGTTCCGGGGTATCCAGCGCTTCACCGCTGTCGCGTCGGGCCGCCGCCACCTGTTCCGCCACGGCGGGCTCGTCCCAGTGGCGCGCCAGGAAATCGCCCATCTGTTTGGCGGCGTAGGGAAACAGCACTTCCTTGACGAAGCGGATGCTGCTGGTGGTGCCTTCGATGTCGGTGAGGATGGCGCGGATCATCAATTCTCCAGGCGGTTGAAACGCTGGGCGATGTCGCTGCCGGTGAAGTTGGCGACCCAGCCTTCCGGGTTATTGAACAACCGGATGGCGGTGAAGTTGGGGTTGGGCCCCATGTCGAACCAATGCGGCGTGTTGGCCGGCACGGAGATCAGGTCGCCCTTGGTGCACAGCACTTCGTAGATGCGCTCGCCGAGGTGCAGGCTGAACAGCCCCTGGCCGTCGACGAAGAACCGCACTTCGTCCTCGCTGTGGCTGTGTTCCTCCAGGAATTTTTGCCGGGCAGCCTGTTTTTGCGGGTGGTCCGGCGTCATGCTCACCACGTCCACGGTCTGGTAGCCTTCCTCGTCGATGAGCCGGTCGATTTCCCGGCGGTAGACGTCCAGCACCTCCTCCTGACTGGGTTGCTCGGTGAGTGCGCCGACCGCCTGCCATTGTTCGTAGCGAATGCCGACCCGGGCCAGCTCTTCGGCCATGGCCAGCTTATCGTTGATGATTTTTTCGGGTTGCTCTGGGTGCCCGTCGCGAAACACTTTCAAATTACTCATCGGTTGCTCCTCCTCAGGTCGGCGCCGGTCAGCCCAGGCGTCGACGGTCCAATTCCACGGCCAGCAGCGTTTCCAGCGCTTCCAACTGGCGGTAGCAGGCACCGATATCCGCCGCCCAGGTGTACAGGCCGTGGCCGCGAATCAGATAGGCGTGGCCGGCGCCGCCGGCGTCCATGGCCCGGTCCACCTCGGTGGCCAGCGCGGCGATGTCCTGATTGTTTTCAAACACTGGAATGGTAAGCCGCGTGTCATGGGTTTGCACGCCGTCCAGGGCCTTGAGCAGCTCGTAGCCTTCCAAGGTGAGGTGGTCGGCGGGCCAGTGCATGGTGAGCACGGTGGAGGCGTGGCTGTGGGTGTGCAGCACCGAGCCGCAACCTGGCAGGCGGCGGTACAGCTGGGTGTGCAGCAGCGTCTCCGCGGACGGCTTGCCGTCGCCGACGGCGGTGCCTTGCATATCCACGACCATGATGTCGGTTTCTTCCAGCAGGCCCTTGTCGCGGCCGGAGCGGGTGATCGCCGCGTGGTCGTCGTTCAGGCGCAGTGAATAGTTGCTGCTGGTGGCCGGCGACCAGCCGTGGCCGTAGATACGGCGGCCGGTGGCGGCCAGAGTGCGGGCCGCCTCCCGGTAGGCGCTGGTGGAGTAGGGGCGGTGACTCATCAGGACCTCCGGTTCAGGCGGGACAGATGCTCGGCGAGGTTGGCCGTACACGGTGAGCGCACCACGCCGCTCTCGGTGACAATAGCGGTGATCAACGCCGCCGGCGTGACATCGAACGCCGGGTTGTACACCGGGCATTGCGCCGGCGCCAGCGGGTGGCCACCTACTTGGCGCACTTCGTCGGCGGCGCGCTCCTCGATGACGATGCCGCCGCCGTCGGCCATGGCCGGGTCCAGGGTGGAATCCGGCGCGGCGACGATGAACGGCAAGCCGTGGTGGCGGGCCAGCACGGCAAGGCCATAGGTGCCGATCTTGTTGGCGGTGTCGCCATTGGCGGCGATGCGATCCGCGCCCACCACCACCGCGTCGACGCGGCCCGCCGCCATCAACATGCCGGCGGCGCTGTCCGCCACCAGGGTCACGGGAATGTTTTCCTGCATCAGTTCCCAGGTGGTGAGCCGGGCGCCTTGCAGCCAGGGGCGGGTCTCGCCAGCAACGACTTCACGCAGGTGACCACCGCGCCAGGCGGAACGGATAATGCCCAAGGCGGTGCCGTGCCCGCCGGTGGCGAGGGCGCCGGTGTTGCAGTGGGTATAGACGCGGGCGTCGTGGGGCAGCAGGGCGGCACCCAGCTCGCCCAGACGCAGATTGGCGGCCTGGTCTTCCTGGTGAATGCTCTCCGCTTCCCGGGCCAGGCGGCGGCCCAGGGCATCGCCCTCTAACTCGGCGCCAAGCCGCTGAAGACGTTCCAATGCCCAGAACAGATTGACCGCCGTCGGCCGGCTGGCCGCCAGCGCCTGTACCGCCGGACGCAGGCTGTCCATGGACGCCTGCCGGCCCAGGCGCAGGGCTTCCAGGGCCAGGCCGTAGGCGGCGGTGATGCCGATCGCGGGCGCTCCGCGTACCGCCATGTCGCGGATGGCGGTGGCGGCGCCGGCGGCGTCGTGGATCGCCAGCCACTCGGTGCGTGACGGCAAATGGCGTTGATCCAGCAGCAGCAAATGATCGTCGAGCCAGCGGATGGCGGGACTATCAATGGGCATTCAGGGCCTCTCGGTGTCGCGGGGTGGGTTGAGCTCGGGCTGGTGGTAGCGACGGCGTATCCAGTTGGCCGCGCGTAGCACCCTCGGGCGGCGCATGATAGCGCGTTCCATACGGTATTTCCCCGGAAAAGTGCTGACCATGAGGGCAATCAGAATGGTCAGAATGCCTTGTCCTGGGAGTATCAGCATCAGCACGCCAGCGGCCAGCAATACCAGCGCCAGGGCGTTACGCACCACCCAGATGAACCAGGCCAACGG
This sequence comes from Alcanivorax sp., assembly GCA_041624875.1. Lineage (GTDB taxonomy): Bacteria > Pseudomonadota > Gammaproteobacteria > Pseudomonadales > Alcanivoracaceae > Alloalcanivorax. The sequence continues at coordinate 7,447 of JBFJUC010000070.1, read as the reverse complement.
GCCCCGGTAATGAAGCGGCCGGCTGGGGGTGTTGAAGTAATCCCGGGGCATGCGCACCAGCAGCCAGGGAATCGCCATCATCGACGCCAGGGCCATGACCACGCCGGTGACGGTGAGAATCGGCAGCAGGGGCTGGAGCTGATCGAGCAGGGGTTGCCAGTCGCGCTGAAGGTTCTGATTCAAAGGCGTTGCCTCGTCGAGTTGGGCGTTGCGGTGGTGTTCATGGGTTGCTGATGCCACGTGCCGTACAATGGTGTCTTGAAAGTCGCAAATCAATCGCTTTAAGGATGCACCGGGATGGCTTGGAAGTTGGTACTCGTGGCCCTGATGGGGCTGGCCATAGGCGCGCTGCTGGGCATGCTGATCCTGCGCGCTTCGCGTCAACGTGAAGAGCGGCGCCGGCAGGCGGCCCGGCATCTGGATGTGTTGGATAACCTGAGCATTCTTTGCCGCGCGCTGCTGCAGGAGCAGGTGGACAGCGCCGAGGCCAGTATTCGCATCAGCGTGCTGCTGGACTGCCTGCCCCAGGGTATTGAACCGAAGGTGGATCTGGCGGCGATCCACCGTCTGGCGGAGGCGTGCGGCGACTTCACCCGTGGCGAGCAGCGCCGCGAGCTGACGCCGGCGGAGCGCAACCGTCAGGACGTGGCGCGGCTGCGGCTCGAGGACGAGCAGGGCGCCGCGGTACGTGCCGCGACCGAGCGCCTGGCCGGTGTGCTGGACGCCTGGCGGGCGAGGGTGGCGGTGTGAGCCGCCCGGACTGACCCCGCAGACAAGGCCGTAAGTCTCGAAGGCGGACGTTTCCGAAGCGGGCTTCAATTATCATCCGCCGCTTCTGAATCGCAGTAAGCCGAGCCGATAACTATGAGCCAACCCACCCTTTACGTGGCCTTTCCGGCCTCCAACGAGTTGCGCGACCGGATCGACACCTTCCTGGAAGTCACCCGCGAACAACCGGACAGCAACCATGTGCAGGAACTGGAAGCGATCATGGATCCCTTCCTCAATGAGGTGCTGCACACCTACTTCACCGGCCCCATTGACGCGGTCAACGCCAAGGGCGCCGCGGTGAACGTGATTCTTGGCGCCATGAAGGTGATCAGTAAAGCCGCCCACGGCCTGGCCGGGCGCCTGATGCGCAAAACCAGCGTCGAGGAGCAGCGCGCCCTCGCCGAGCATTTCCGTAACCTGCGCCTGGAGAAGGACGGTCAGGTCTACATTGGCTACCCGCTGTCGCCGGCGCTGGCCGAGCGTGCCTCGCTGGTGTTCCAGGAATTCGCCGACGGCAACGGTCAGATGCCGCGCCTGGTGGAAGTGATGGACGGCATCAGCGGCGGCGCCATCGAGAACTACCTCGACAAAACCGTGGGCAATCTGGAGCTGGGTCGTATCAATCGGGGGCTGGTGTCCGGCGCCCGCGCTACCATCAAGAAGGCGTCCGCGTCTTCGGTGGAAAAGGGCATTCCGGCGATGGAAAAGGCCCACCAAAAACCGGTCGTGGCGTACTTCGAGTCGCTGTTGCTGCGACCGTAACCACGGTCAGTCGGTGTGAAACGAAGCGGCCCGGGTGGTGATGCCCGGGCCGTTTTGCGTTCAGCTTGAGGGAGTGGCGCCGCCGGAGTCTCCGGTGCTTGTCGCCTTTTTGGCTGGCGCTTTGCGGGCCGCTTTCTTCTTGGCCGGGGCTTTCTTCACCGCGCTCTTCTTGGCAGGGCTCTTTTTGGCGGTGCTTTTCTTGGCCGCGGTTTTCTTGGCCGGGCTCTTTTTGGCCGCACTTTTCTTGGCGGCGGCTTTCTTGGCCGGAGCCTTGCGGGCGGAAGGGCTGACCCGTTTCTCGATGTCCTTGGCGCGCTTCTCCAGATCCTTCTGATACTGGTTGATCACCTTGGCTAGGCTGTTGGCCTGCTTGGCGGTCGCCTTGAGCACCTTCACTTCGGTTTCCAGGAAGCGCTTGCGGGCTTCGGAGTCGTCCACCCGTTTGCGGGCGTCGTCCACGGCCTTGCGGGCGCGGTCAAGCTGACGCTGCACCGTGGCGTTGGCCTTGTCCCGGTATTCGTTCTGCAGCTTTTCCAGCCGGTTGAGGCTGTCGCGGCGGCGCTTCATTTCCTCGCTGACCCGTTGGCGGGCCTTTTCCAGCTGGGATTCCAGCTGAGCGATTTGCTTGTCGCGTTCAGTGTCGAAGCGCTCGGCGAGCTTGCGGATCTGCCCCTGCAGTTCATCGAGACGATCTCTTACCTTATTAACGGCCATGGATGACTCCCTTTCCCCGTGCTGATTTGGGTCCGCGGCGCGGACGTCGGGAGACTCTGGCCACCCTTGCGTGCTCGGGCTTATGGAACGCCAGGGATGCTCAGAGACTCCCGAGAAACTGTATGTCACATTTTTAAGCTGGACAACCGCCCGGGGGGTTGGCTTTGCAGGCTTTCTGGTCAATTCCTGTAACACCGGGGAGCGTGTTGTGGTTTTAACGGTCAGCGGTGATACTGCGCCCAATTGAATTACGGTCGAAAAAGGTGGGCTATGCCGGCGTCCTTTGATGGAAAATTGGTGGTGGCGATCAGCTCCCGAGCCCTGTTCGATCTCAGCGACAGCCACCGGGTGTTCGAGAAGGAAGGCCTGGACGCTTACCAGGATTACCAGGTCGCCCATGAGGACGATGTGCTGCCTCCCGGCGATGCCTTTCCCTTGGTGACCAAACTGCTGGCGATCAACGAACTGGAAGAGGGCGCCGGTCGGGTGGAGGTGATCCTGCTATCAAGGAACAGTTCCGACACCGGGCTGCGAGTGTTCAATTCCATTGAGCATTACCGTCTGCCGATCACCCGCGCGGCGTTCGCCGGCGGTGAAAGCCCGCACCGCTATGTGTCCGCTTTCGGCGCCCATCTGTTCCTGTCCACCGATCCCGAGGACGTGCGCCAGGTGCTCGACGCCGGCTACGCCGCCGCCACCATTCTTTCCGGCGCCGGCCTGCAACATAACGATGACCTGCTGCGCATCGCCTTCGACGGCGACGCGGTGCTGTTCTCCGACGAGTCCGAGCAGGTGTTCCAGAGCAGCGGGCTGGAAGCCTTCACCGCCAGCGAAAAGCAGGCCGCCCGGCAGCCGCTCAGTGACGGTCCGTTTAAGGCGTTTCTGGAGGCGCTGCACCAGATCCAGCGGGAGTTCTCCCCGCAACGCTGCCCGATCCGCACCGCGCTGGTTACTGCCCGTTCCGCCCCGGCCCATGAAAGGGTGGTGCGCACCCTGCGTGGCTGGGGCATTCGCCTGGATGAAAGCCTGTTCCTCGGCGGGCTGCCCAAGGGGCCTTTCCTCAAGGCGTTCGGCGCCGATGTGTTCTTCGACGACCAGCAGGGCCATTGCGAGTCCGCCCGGGAACACGTGGCCGCCGGCCATGTGCCCCACGGCATTTCCAACCCGCGTCCGGAAGACGCCTGACGCCTCCGGGCGGCTGCCGTTGCCAGCGTTATTGCTTGCCTCTATGCTTGGAATGCATAATTTCGGCTATTCTTATAACCCCGCGTAGACGGCGGGCGTCGCCGGCAAGGAGCATTCGATGAAGCTGCAGCAGCTACGCTACATTTGGGAAGTGGCGCGTCATGATCTGAACGTATCCGCCACCGCCCAGGCGCTGTATACGTCGCAGCCGGGTATCAGCAAGCAGATACGCATGCTGGAAGATGAACTGGGCGTGGAAGTGTTTGCCCGCAGCGGCAAGCACCTTACCCATGTGACGCCCGCCGGCGAGGCGATTCTGCGTATCGCCGGGGATATCCTGCAGCAGACCGAGTCGATCAAGCGGGTGGCTCAGGAATTCCGCGATGAAACCAAGGGCGACCTGAGCATCGCGACCACCCACACCCAGGCGCGTTACGCGTTGCCGCCGGTGATCCAGCAATTCACCAAGCGCTTCCCTGACGTGTCGCTGCATATGAATCAAGGCACACCGATGCAGATCGCCGAGATGGCCGCCGACGGCAGCGTCGATTTCGCCATCGCCACCGAGGCGCTGGATTTGTTCTCGGACCTGGTGATGATGCCTTGCTATCGCTGGAACCGGACCGTGGTGGTGCCCGAAGGGCACCCTCTGACCCAGGTCAAGCCGCTCACTCTGGAAGCACTGGCGGATTACCCCCTGGTCACCTATGTGTTCGGCTTCACCGGGCGCAGCAAGCTCGACGACGCCTTCGCCCGTAAAGGCCTGGAACCCCGGGTGGTGTTCACCGCCGCCGACGCCGACGTGATCAAAACCTATGTGCGTCTGGGCATGGGGGTGGGCATCGTGGCGCACATGGCGGTGGACCCGGTGCAAGACAAAGGGCTGGTCAATTTGGATGCCGGCCATTTGTTCGAGCCCAGCACGACCCGCATCGGCTTTCGCAAGGGCACCTTCCTGCGCGGCTTTATGTATGAGTTCCTGCAGACCTTCGCCCCCCACCTCACCCGTGAGCGGGTGGACGCGGCGGTTCGTGCCACCACCCGGGAGGAACGGGAAACGCTGTTCGCCGACCTCGACCTGCCGGTGCGTTAGAACGCCCGGCGGAGGCCTCTGGCCGTTGCAAAGCGCCGGGCGCGCGGCTACATTGTGCCCGCCGTCAACGACCTAGGGGATCATCGTGGAATTGCTTTGTCTCGATTTGGAAGGGGTGCTGATTCCGGAAATCTGGATCAACTTCGCCGAGCGCACCGGTATCGACGAGTTGCGCGCCACCACCCGGGACATTCCCGACTACGACGAGCTGATGAAAATGCGGCTCGGCATCCTCGACCAGCACGGCTACGGCCTGCCGGACATCCAGAAGGTGATCGATACCCTGGAGCCGCTGGACGGCGCGGTGGAATTCGTCGAATGGGCCCGCGAGCATTTCCAGCTGATTATTCTCTCGGATACCTTCTACGAGTTCGCCCGCCCGTTGATGCGCAAGCTGGGCTCGCCGACCCTGCTGTGCCACCGCCTGGCGGTGGACGATACCGGCCGCATCACCGACTACATCCTGCGCCAGAAGGACCCCAAGCGCGCCTCCGTGAAAGCGCTGCACACGCTCAACTACCGCATCATCGCCGCCGGCGACTCCTACAACGACACCACCATGCTCAGCGAAGCGGACCAGGGCATTCTGTTCCACGCCCCCGACAACGTGATCGCCGAATTCCCCCAATTCCCCTCAGTACAGAGTTACGAAGACCTCAAGGGGGAGATTATTAAGGCGAGCGAAAGGGATATTCCGCTGGGCTGACCACTCCGTTGAGAGCAGTTAATAGTTAACAGTGAACAGTTAACAGCGAAAAACAGTGCGCGGCTGCGAGGTTTGCGATCTAGCAAGGCAGGAGTTGCTCAAACGCAATGTACGCGGGCACGGCCCTCTATGCCGCTGCCACCCTGACCGCGCGCTATTAACTGTTCACTGTTAACTGTTAACTGCTTGCATGAGTTTTCGGACTTTGAACCAGCTTTCCGCGTATTCCTCGTCCGGGTCGGAGTCGAACACGATGCCGCCGCCGCCGTGGCAGTAGAGGCGGTCGCCGTCGGTTTGCAGGGTGCGGATCAGGATGTTGCTGTCGAAGTGGCCCTGGTCGTCCTGCCAGAACAGGCTGCCGCAATAGGCGCCACGGGGAGCGGGTTCCAGTTCCTGAATGATCTGCATGGCGCGTTTCTTGGGCGCGCCGGTGATGCTGCCGCCGGGGAAGGCGCTGATCAGCGCGGCCAGCGGAGTGACGCCGTCGCGCAACCGGCCGCGCACGGTGGACACCAGGTGCTGCACGTTGCTGAAGCGGCGCAGTTCGAACAGCGGGTCCGCCTTGATGGAGCCGGCCTCGCAGAAGCGGCCCAGATCGTTGCGCAGCAGGTCCACGATCATCAGGTTTTCGGCGCGGTCCTTGGGGTGGCGGAGCAGGGCGCGGCCCAGCGCCTGGTCCTCCACCGCGGTGGCGCCGCGGGGTCGGGAGCCCTTGATCGGCTCGGTCACCACGTCTCGACCTTGAACACTTAGAAAGCGCTCCGGTGAGACGCCGAACACCACATCGTCCCGGTCCCGGAAAAAGCAGGCATGGGGCGCCGGGTGCGCGGTCACCAGTCGCTGAAAGCCGCCCAGGGCATCGCCGTCCCAGCGGGCCTCGAAGCGTTGCGCGTAATTGACCTGATAGCAGTCGCCGGCGCGCAGATAGTGCTGAATCCGGTCCAGTGCCCGCAGGTAGTCGGCACCGCTTTGCTGGGCCTCGAACTCACGGCGCAGATGAAAGGAGGGGGTCTGTTCGGGTAACGGGCCGGGTGGATGGTCGAACAGGTGCACGGTCACGGCGGCGCGCTCCGCGGCCACCGGCAAACCGTGCAGCAGGGCACCGGCCTCGTAGGGCAACAGGCCGCAGGCGAATCGGCAGCCTTCGGCCAAAGCCTGCTCGACGCGGGCGGGCAGGGCGTGGATGTCCGTCGCGTTGTCGGCGCGCAGCGTCAGCGCCGGCGGCCCCAGGGCCTGGAGCTCACCGTTTCGAGTCACCACAACTTGCACAGGTTGCACGCTTTCGACCCTGAATTCTCTGAGCGATGGCGGCGGGGCGGGCGCCCCGCCGCGGGGAGCGCGTAGTGTAGCGTCCGGGGCGGCGGCCCGCGAGCCTGGCGCCATTGTCGACAATAAGCATTGAAAGGTGGGGCGGGTACGGGTAGAGTGCCCGCCACCTGGAACAATTGTCGACAATGGCCGGCGCCGCACGGTGGTCCGGCCTACCGAAACGAGTGCCCCCATGAACGAAGTGTTGGCAGACAGCTCGCGCACCCTGGCGGACCGGGTCTTCAGCCGGCTCCAGGACGATATCGTGCGCGGCGTGATCGCCCCGGGCAGCAAGGTCAGCGAAACCGACCTGGCCGGCCGTTATGGGGTCAGCCGGGGGCCGCTGCGCGAGGCGATCCGCCGTCTGGAGTCGCGCAAATTGCTGGAGCGCGAAGTGCATGTGGGCACCCGGGTGGCGTCGCTCAGCTTCGACGATCTGATCGAAATCTACCATGTCCGCGAGGCCCTGGAAGGCCTGGCCGCCGGGCTTGCCGCCCGGTTGATGACCGCCGATGAAGTGGCCGGCCTCACCGAGCTGCTCGGACAGCACGAGCAGCAGCAGGATCTGCGCCACGACACCGCCTATTTCCAACGCGAGGGCGATCTGGATTTTCATTACCGCATCATCCAGGGCAGCCATAATCGCACGCTGATCCGCATGCTGATCGGCGAGCTCTACCACCTGGTGCGCATGTACCGGTATCAATTCAGCACCGTGGCCAACCGGCCGCAAAAAGCCCTGCACGAGCACCGCCGCATTGTCGAAGCCATCGAGGCGCGTGACGCCGAAATGGCCGAGCTGCTAATGCGCCGGCACATCAGCCGGGCACGGGAAAACATCGAACAGCAGGCCCAGCAAAGGAGTCCACAATGACCCAGTCGAACAGTGCCGGCGCCCGTTTCCGGCG
>JBFJUC010000069.1:0-10867 GCA_041624875.1 Alcanivorax sp. | reverse complement strand
GGAGCAGATTCCGAAAATGGGCGCCGGCTGGTGCCCGCCGGGCATGCTCGGCATCGGCATCGGCGGCACCGCCGAGAAGGCCATGCTGATCGCCAAGGAATCGCTGATGGACCCCATCGACATCCACGAGCTGCAGGCGCGGGGCGCGCAAACCCGTTCCGAAGAGCTGCGTCTGGAGCTGTTCGAGAAGGTCAACGCACTCGGCATCGGCGCCCAGGGCCTGGGCGGCCTGACCACGGTGCTGGACGTGAAGGTGGCGGATTACCCCACCCACGCCGCCAACAAGCCGGTGGCGATCATTCCTAACTGCGCCGCCACCCGCCACGCTCACTTTATTCTCGACGGCAGCGGCCCGGCGGAATTGAAAGCCCCGGACCTGGAAGAATGGCCGGACATCGCCTGGGGCAACGACGAGGGCGCCAAGCGCGTCAACCTGGATACGGTGACCCCGGAAGAGGTACAGACCTGGCAGCCCGGCGACACCATCCTGTTGTCCGGCAAGCTGCTCACCGGCCGTGACGCGGCGCATAAGCGCATGGTGGACATGATTTCCAAGGGCGAGGAACTGCCGGTGGATTTCACCAACCGCTTTATCTACTACGTGGGCCCGGTGGATCCGGTGGGCGACGAAGTGGTGGGCCCGGCGGGCCCCACCACCGCCACCCGTATGGACAAGTTCACCCGCACCATGCTGGAGAAGACCGGTCTGATCGGCATGGTCGGCAAGGCCGAGCGCGGTGATACCGCCATCGAAGCGATTAAGGACAACAAAGCGGTCTATCTGATGGCCGTGGGCGGCGCCGCCTACCTGGTGTCCAAGGCGATCCGCAAATCCCGCGTTGCCGCCTTCGAGGATCTGGGCATGGAAGCGATCTACGAATTCGAGGTGGAAGACATGCCGGTGACCGTGGCGGTGGATTCCAACGGTGAATCCGTGCACAAGACCGGCCCGGTGATCTGGAAAGAGAAGATCGCCGCCAAATCCGCCTGACCGGGGAACTTGTGGGGGGTGTTTCGGCTCGGACCATTGAACTTTTGCTTGTACGGGCCCGCTCCTACAAGTGCTCGCTTTCAAGGGCTTCGACAAACACGAATCAATCGTTGTTTTTATTATGCGTTCCGATTTCACGATCTTGCTGCTCGGCCTCATGGCACTGGTGTTGACCGGCTGCGCGTCGCTGCGCGAGTCCACGGCCGGTTTGCTGGGGCGGACCCAGGCGCCGGCCACGGTGGCGGGGCTGAGCTACGGTGGCATCGACGCTCTGGGTGCCATGGACGGCGCCTGTCGGCAACTCGCCGGCGCCCACGGGGCAGGGCGTTATGTGGATGAGCGCGTGCTGAACGACGAATGGCTGCCCGCTTGCCGGGAACGGATCGAATCGGTGCGCCAGTCCCGGCGCCTGGACCGTCTGGTGGACGACGCCCACCAGGCTCAGCAGGCCCATGAAGCGGAACTGGCCCGGCAGCGGGCCGAGCAGGCGCGCATCCGCCGCGATATGGAAGCGGCCCGCCGCGAAGCCGAGCAGCGCAGCGAAGCCGCCGCCGATCAGGCCCAGGGCCGGCTGCGCGAGCGCCTCGCCGACGCCCATATCCTGAGCATCCTCGAAGACGTGCCCGACCAGCCGCTGGCGTTCGCCGTGGGCCAGGCGTCGGAGCGCTCCATGAAGAACTTCCTCGCCTGCCTCGAAGTGGGCTACCCCAACCAGGGCTATGAAGTGGACCGCGGCGACGACAGCCTGACGGTCACCGCCCGCCAGGCGGACATGCTGCGCGGCGATGTGGACATCCGCGCCCGCTTCGTGAACGTCTGGGACACCTGGATGCTGGAATCCCTGAGCGTGGCGGAGCTCACCGCGCGCACCCCCCAGGATCGCTTCATGCTGGCCCAGAACCTGCTCGCCGGGCACTGCTATGGCATCGATAACCTGATGCAGCGCGACGCCCCCACCACCTCCGACCGCTCCTGACATTGTGGGAGCGGGCCGCGCCCGCGAAAGGGTGGCTTCTAGCCACCCGGCGCCAGAGACCTCTTTTTCCAGTGTCCGGAGCTCCGTATCGGAGACGCGCCCCAAGCTGGAGAGTAGCGCGACTAACCGCTAATCGCCGTTGAGGAAGGCGGCGATCTCCCGGTAGGTCGCGGCGCAGGCGTCGGGCGCCAGTGATTCCAGATTCAGATAGGCGTGAATCATGTCGTCGAAATGCCGGTGGCGGCAGGGCACGCCGGTGTCGTTGAGCCGGCGCGCATAGGCCAGCGCCTCGTCGCGCAGCGGGCAATACTCGGCGCTGATCACCAGCGTTTCCGGCAGCCGGTTACTCACCGGCATGAACAGCGGCGAGGCGCCGCGTCGGTCCTCGCCGTGCTGGAAATAGTGCTGGAAATACCAGGCGATGCGGTCGGCTTCCAATAAATAACCCTGGCCGTTCTCGGTGATCGAGGGGTGATTCAGGGTGTAGTCCAGGCTGGGGTAGATCAGCACCTGCTTTTCCACCGGCAACAGGTCGTCGTTCTGCGCCAGGGCGCTGAGGGTCGCGGCGAAAGTCCCGCCGCCGGAGTCGCCGGCGAGCGCCAGGCGCCGCTGGTAGCGATGGCCCTCGGCGTCGAGCACCGGCCAGATATGGCGGGCCGCGCTGTGGCAGTCTTCAAGGCCGAGCGGATAGGGGTATTCCGGTGCCAGCCGGTATTCCACCGACACCACCAGCCAGCCGCTGGCGTCGGCCAGCCGCCGGCAGATCGGGTCGTATACGGCGATGTCGCCGGCCATGTGGCCGCCGCCGTGGAAGAACAGACACACCGGGGTGTCCCGCTCGGGCGCCGGGTCGTAGAGGCGCACCGGGACCGGGGTCTCGCCGCATTCCACCTGGGCGTCGCCGACCCGGGGCAGCGCTGGGCCGGCGGCGACCAGGTTCCGGGTCATCGCCGCCATGCTGTCGCGTACCGTGGCGGGCGTGGCCTCGACGCCGGCGGCTTTTTGTTCGGCCACCAGGGCGTTGAGGCGGTCCAGCCACTCTTTCAGTTGCGCGTTCAACATTGAAACAGTACCAGGGCGTCGCCGGCGCAGATCATCCGGCCGTCCTCGCCGGTGCACAGGGTATCCAGGTTCACCAGCGCCTTGTCGCCGCGCAGGTGGGTGATGGTCACCGTGGCGGTGAGTGTTTCACCGATCCGGGCGTCTTCCTCGAAGCGCATGTGCTGCTTGAGGTAGTTGGTGCCGTGGCCGGGCAGTTCCTCGCCGAGCAGGTAGGAAAACAGACCGGCGATCAGCGGCTCGGGCACCTGGTCCGGAGTCTGATCTTCAAGGCTGGCCATGTCGCACCAGGCGCGCACGTCGTCGGCGCTGAAACGGCGCTCCACGGTGGCCTGTTCTTCCAGCCGCAGGGCGTTGAAGCGGGGCAGGGTCTCGCTCATGGCGCCATCTCCTGGTCGAGTTTGAGACGGCAGGTGCCCTGCAGGCAGCGGCTGTCGTCTTCCTTGAGCACGTCGGTGGTGAGGTGGACGATGCCGTCCACCGGGCGGCCGCGGGTTTCCAGCACCACGGTGAGCGGTTCGTCGGCGTAGGCCGGCGCCGGGAACTTCAGGTCCTGCACTTCCAGTCGGGCGCCGGGGAAGAATTCATGAATCAGCCCGCGCACCGCGCTGAACAGCAGCATGCCGTGGGACACGGTGGCGCCGAAGCGGCTGCCGGCGGCGTAATCCGGGTCCACGTGGATGGGATTGTGATCGCCACTGAGTTGGGCGAAACGGTGGAAGTCCGCCTGGCTGAAGGACAAATCCCGTTCCATGCGGGCGGTGTTATTGTTTTGCATGATCACGCAACTCCTGTTTGGTGACTTTGCCCAGGGCGTTGCGGGGCAGGGCATCGACCCGCTCGAACGCCTTGGGCACTTTGTAACCGGCAAGCCGCTCGCGACAAAACGCGCGCAGCGCTTCCGGGTCCGGGGCGTCCTGATCCGCGTGGACGCCGTAATAGGCTTTGCCGACTTCCCCCCATTTGCTGTCGGGCATGCCCACCACCGCCACCTCGGCGATGGTGGGGTGCTGTTCCAACACTTTTTCCACTTCCGCCGGGTAGACGTTTTCGCCGCCGGAGATGTACATGTCCTTCCAGCGGTCGACGATAAAATACTGGCCATCCTCGTCGCAGCGGGCCACGTCGCCGCTGTGCAGCCAACCGTCGGCACGGATCGCGTCGGCGGTGGCGTCCGGGCGGTTCCAGTACCCGGGCGTGATGTTGGGGCCGCGAATCAGCAGCTCGCCGGCATCACCCGGGGGCACGTCGCGGCCGTCGCGGTCGACGATGCGTACTTCGGTGAGCAACTGCGGTCGACCCACGGAACCGATTTTGTCGATCACCTTGTCTTCGTCCAGCAGGAACACCGTGGGGCCGGTTTCCGTCATGCCCATGCCGGTGCGCACGCGGATGCCGGCGTCCACATAGCGCTGGGCCACCGGCAGCGACAGCGGCGCGCCGCCGCAGCCCCAGGAGCGTACACCCTTGAGGCGCTCGCCGCTGAAGCCGGGGTGATCGAGCAGCGCCTGGTACACCGCCGGCACCCCGAAAAATATAGTCGCTCTTTTTTCCAACACTTGCAGTGCCTGATCCGGGTCGAACGCACGGGCCACCAGAACGCTGCCGCCGACCATGAACACCGCCGACGAATACAGGTTAATGCCGGCGGTGTGGAACAGCGGCAGCACGTTGAGTAACACGTCATCGCCGTTGAGGTTCACCGCCAGGCCGATATTGAGGTAGTTGGCCAGCATCATGCGGAAGGTCTGGATCACGCCCTTGGGCCGGCCGGTGGTGCCGGACGTATAGAGCAGGTACCAGGGGGTGTCCGGGTCCTTGTCCGGGTGAGGAGCGAGGTCCGGCCGGGTGTCGGCCAGATCCCGGTGGTAGTCCCGTTGGCCGTCGGCGGCGCCGTCCAGTGCCACCAGCGTGAGCGGCTCACAGCGTTGCTGAAGCTCGGCGGCGGCGTCGGTGAACTCGGCGCCGAAAATCAGGGCGCCGGGATCGCAGTCTTCCACCAGCACTTCCAATTCCGGCACCGCCAGGCGCCAGTTCAAAGGCACCAGAATCAGGCCGGCCTTGGCGCAGCCAAACAGCATGGCGAAGAACTCGGCCCGGCTGTGGCCCAGATAAGCGAGCCGGTCGCCTTCCTTCAGGCCCCAGTGATCGCGGGCGGCGGCCGCCAGTCTTGCGGCGCGCTCGTTGAACTGGGCGTAGTTGTAGTGCTCGCCACTGTGCAGGTCCTCCAGCGCCGGGCGGTCCGAGGAGACCCGGGCCCGATGGGCGAGCAAGTCGAACATTTCCATATTTTCTCCCGAAGGTGTAGGAGCGGGCGAGGCCCGCTCCTACCAATCAGTTATTAATTTCCGACCAACTGAACTTGGTGATGCGGTTCCTGATCAGCGAGAACACATAGACGTTGCCGTCGCCGACCGCGACTTGCTCGGCGTCGAACAGGCCTCCGGGGCGCGTGCCCAGCGCCGGGTCCAGCCAGTGGCCCTGGTAGGCCGGGTCGATAATGCCGGCGCCGTTGGGGCTGTAGGCGTCCGGGTTGGCCCAGGCGCGCGCCACCATATTGAAGCCGTCAGCCACCACCAGCGCGTCCTGCTGGGCGTCGTAGGCGAGCCCGGCGGGCAGGAACAGCCGGTCCGGGTCGAGGCCGTCCGGGTGGTCGTAGGTGCCACCACCCAGGCCGAGCTGGCCGATCAGGGCGCCGTTGGCCGGGTTCAGCGCCTGGATGCGTTGGTTGCGGCGGTCGGTGACGTAGACGCGGTTATCCAGGGCCAGCACGCTGCCGATCTGGTCGAAGGTGCCGGCATCGCCTTGCTCAAAGAAGTCCGGGCCCAGGCTCCAGCCGTCGCCCAGGTCGTTGCCTTTGTCGCTGTCCGGGCCGCCGGCGTACCAGTTGCCGTTGAGCGTGCTGCTGCCGCTGTCGTAGTCGAAGCGCCAGACGTAGTTGTCGAAGCTGGTGATGTAGATGGCGTGCTGGTCGGCGGCGCCGTCGTTGATCGCGCTCACCGCCACCGGGTAGTTGGTGTTGCTGGTGGACAGGCCGATTTCGGGCACCGGCAGGCCACCGGTGCGGTAGCTCAGGTTGAACAACTCTTCCAGATTGCCGTTGGCGTCGTAGATGCGCAGGCTGGCGTCGCCGGTGTAGGGCCAGGGCAGGGTGACGTCGGCGCCCACCAATACCGCCACCGCTTCACCGATATTGGGGTCGGTGAAGGTGGCGATGCCGGTCACGCCATAACTGATGTTGGTGCCGGGGAAACGGCCCTGGTACACGCCGTTGCTGTTGTAAATATTGATGCGCGTGTTGGGGGTGTCACTGACCAGAAGTTGATCCTTGCTGCCCAGCCAGGCCATGCCGCTGGCGGAGTGCAGTTGCCCGGAAAGCGTGCGCGGGTGGCCCCAGTATTCGTTGTTGGCCACCGTGCCGACGCCGGCGGAGACCGAACAGCGCAGCAGGCTGGTGCCACTGGAGTTGGTCCAGCATTTCTTGATGCGGTTGTTGCCGGAGTCGCTGACCAGGTGCACGCGGGCGTTGGAATAGTAGTAACCCCAGGCGTAAATGTTCTCGCGGTAGAAATCACCGTTGGCGTCGATCATCGGCACCAGGTCGTTGGGCAGCTGGAAGGCTTCGTCTTCGGTGCCGGCGCTGCTGGGCGCGCGCATTTCCACCTGATGAATGCCGAGACGGCCATAGACCCAGTTGGCGCGGGCGTCGGCGCTCTGGCTGCTGCGGTAGCGAATCGGATTGCTGTCGCTGGTAGCGGCCAGGTTCTCGAACTGAATGATGCGGCCGTTATAGGTGTCCGCCACGTAGAGATTGCCGTCCAGATCGGTGCGCAGCCCACGCGGGCGCTTGAGGTGATCGACGCTGCCGCCGTCATCGCGGAAACGACCCAGCATGTCGTCCAGGGTGAGCTGGCCGGTGCTGGTGTTGACGCGGAAAATCTTGATGCGGTTGTTGCCGTTGTCCGCCACATAGAGATAGGTGGCGCCGTTATCCGGTGACTGGTAGTAGGTCATGCCCTGGGGGATACGGAAGCCGTCGCGTTTGTCCGGCTCGCCGGCGTAATCGTCGTAATTAGTGGAATCGCTGCCGTAGTTTTTGTCGACACCGCGGATGATCGGGCCGGCGTCCACGTAGTCGCCGCTGCCGTTCTGGTGGCCAAGGGTCTGAATCAGGCTGACCTGATAACCGTTGTCCGGATCAATGCTGAAGGCTTTGACGCGGTGGTTGAACTCGTCGGAGACATAGATGAACCCCTGCGGCGTGATGGTCATGTTGCGCGGCAGATAGATCTCCTCGCCGCCGCCGTGGCCGGGCTGGCCGAACGAGGTGACGTATTCGAAATCACCGGCGCCGCCGCTGACGGTACGGAAAAAATGGATCTGGTGGCGGCCCACGTCGTTGACGTAGAGCCCGGCCAGCCGGTCGTCGTCCGCCTCGCTGGTGGACAGGAAGGCGATGCCCAGGGGCGCGCGGACTTCCGGCACCGAGGCCGCCGGGCTGTCCGATGCCAGGGTCTGGTCGTTATCGTCCAAGCGCCCCACCAGGGCGCCGTTCAGGTTCAATACCTTGATTTCATGGTTACCCATATCAGCCACGTAGACGCGCGCGTTGGCGGCGCCCTGACCGAGACTGTCGCGGTCGTAGGTGACGGTGGTGGGGGTGTTGAACTGGTAGCGCTGCTGCACGGGCTCGCCGCTCAGCTGTGACGAGCGGTCCTCGTCGGCGAAGGTGTCGAACCCGGTGACGGGGGATGATACGGCCCCGAGCAGCAGGGCGCCGGCGAGGGCCGCCAGCGGTGTTGGCGTTATTGTTTTCATATTGTCTCTCCCGATTTTTGTTTTTTCGTCGTTTTGTTTTTTCCTATCTGTTCAAGAAGTCGGCCATGCCCTGGTCGGCTTCGTCGGTGATGATTTGTTCGAGAAAATGGCGGTACTCCGCGTCCAGCCCCGCGGCCACGGTGTCCAGGTTGGGCCGGGTCAGGGCCAGGGTATGATGGACGCTGCCCGGCTTGGCCGAGCGCAGCGTGTCAGCGACGGCGCGGGCCTGTTCGGCTACCCGGTTTTCCTCGCTGAGGTACTGAACCAGACCCACCCGGTAGGCCTCCTCGGCGTCCACGCGGCGGTTGCTCAATTGAATGTCGAGCGCGCGGGCGCGGCCGATACGCTCCGGCATCAGGGCGGTCCAGCCGCCGTCCGGGCTGTAGCCCACCCGGGTGTACCAGGGCGCGAAGCTGGCGCGGGGGCCGGCCACGGCGATGTCGCAGGCCAGCACCAGGCCCACCGAGCCGCCGGTGACCATGCCGTGTACCGCCGCCACCGTGGGCAAAGGCAGGCTGAGCAGGTCCAGAATCACCGCGTTCAGGGTGCCCACCACGCGGGCGGCATAGTCATGCCGTTCGGCGCGCGGAGTGTCGTAGAACCCGCCCACGTCGCCGCCGGTGGAGAACGAACGCCCTTCGGCGTCGAGGATCAGCGCCGCCGGGCGGTCTTCCCGGCAACGCGCCAGGGCGGCGCGCAGGCCGTCGAGGAGCTCCGGCACCAGAGCGTTGTGGCGCTCCGGGCGGTTCAGCGTGATGCGCGCCAGGTCACCGTCGAGTTGATAGTGCACCGCCGTGTTCATGGCTTCTCCTTGCCGTCCAGCGTCAGGCCGTTGCGAAACAGGTCGGAAAGGGTATCGACGATCTCGTCGAAGGAGATGTCCTGCTCCCACAACGCGTAACGCAGGCCGAGAAAATTGGACATGCCCATCAGGGCCCACACCCGCACTTCGTTATTGCCCGGGCGGATTTCGCCTTTGCGGGTGGCGTTGGCGAGCATCCGCACATAGCCCTTGCCGAAGGCTTCGTAGTAATCCCGGTAGATGGCTTCGTCGACGAACTGCGCTTCTTGCAGCACCCGATACAGGGAGGGGTTCTCGTAGAGGTATTGCAGAAAGGCGCGCAGGCCCCGCTCTTCCGCTTCCAGCCGGTTGTCGGCGTCGAGAATTTCCGCCGCCAGATGGGCGCGCACCTGATGCCCCATGTCCCGCACCAGCTCACGGAGAATCTCTTCCTTGCCGGCGAAGTAGGTGTAGAAGGTGCCCTGGGCGACGCCGGCGGCGCGGGTGATGTCGGAGATGCCGGCGCGGTGGTAACCGAGCGTGCCGAAGGTATGCTCGGCGGCCTTGAGAATGCGCGCCCGGGTGCGGGCGCCACGGGCGGTTTTCGGGGCGCCGGGCCCGCCGCTGGTGGTGATGGCCTTGGCGGCATTGGTCTGGGGAGCAGTGGTCATGGCGGGCTTCTTGGGTCCGTGGTTTTATTGTTTGAAAGATGAATCGGTATTCAACTAAATTAAGTTTGCACACCCCTGGTGTCAACCGGGAAGCGGTATCGGGCGTGCCCGGTGGCGCTTTAAAACCTTCGCCGGTGCGCCTCAAAGCCCCGCCATTAGGGTATTTTCAGTAGGCGGTGCGGGCTGGACCGGGTAATTCCACGTTTGTGGAATTTTTTTCGAAACCCTCTTGCGAAAAGGTGAATCGACAGTCATATTGAAGAGGACCATAACCACAACAAGACGGCCATCAGGCCGAAAAATAAGGGAGAGATTCCTATGAAGCGTCTCATTACCGCGACGGCCTTCACGCTCACCGCCCTCGCCGCCGCGCCCCTCGCGCAGGCGGCCGATTCCATCCGTATTGCCCACGTCACCGGTTTCACCGGCCCGTTGTCCGCCTACGCGGAGCAGCTCAGTGTGGGTATGAAGATGGGCTTCGAGTACGCCACCGACGGCAGCATGGAAATCGAGGGCCGCAAGGTCGAAATCATCGATAAAGACACCCAGCTTGATCCGGCGCGCGCCCGCTCGTTGGTGGAAGAAGCTTACGCCGAGGACGACGCCCATATCGTAGTGGGCCCGGTATCTTCCGGGGTGGCGCTGGCGACCCTGCCGATCGCCGAGCAGTACGAGCGCATCATCATGCCCGAGGGCGTGGCGGATGCGATCACCGGCGCGGACTGGAACCGCTATGTGTTCCGGGTTGGCCGTAACTCCTCCCAGGACGCCGTCTCCAACGCCGTGGCACTGGGTGAGCCGGGCGTTTGTGTCGCCACCATCGCCCAGGATTACGCCTTTGGTCGTGACGGTGTGGCCGCGTACAAAGAAGCCATGGAAACCCAGGGGGGCAAAGTGGTCCACGAAGAATACCTGCCCACCGACGCCACCGATTTCACCGCCGCCGCTCAACGTTTGTTCGGTGCCCTGAAAGACCGCGACGGCTGTGAGCAAGGCAAGTACATCTTCGCCATCTGGGCCGGAAGCGCTAACCCGCTGAGCCGCATCCAGGATCTGCAGCCCGACCGTTTCGGCATCAAACTGGCCACCGGCGGTAACATCTTGCCGGCCCTGGTGAGCTACTCTGAATTCCCTGGCATGGAAGGCGCCGGTTTCTACTATTTCGAATCACCCAAGAACGAAATCAACGACTGGTTCGTCAAGCAGCATATGGAGCGCTTCAACGCGGCGCCGGACTTTTTCACCGCCCAAGGCTTCGCCCAGGCCATGGCGATCACCGCGGCGATTCGTGAAGCGGACGGTTCCACTGACACCGAGGATTTGATCGACGCGTTCGAAGGTCTGGTGTTCGAAATGCCGAAGGGCAAGATGGTGTTGCGTGATGACGACCACCAGGCGCTGCAGGAGATGTATCACTTCCGCATCGAAGTGGAAAAGCGTGACGACTGGTTCGCTGACCGCACCGTGGAAGCGGGCGTACCCAAGCTGATCCGCAAGATCGGCGTCGACGAGATGAACATTCCGATTCGCAACAAGCGCTAACGCCAAGGGCGTGGCCTTCGCGGGCTACG
>JBFJUC010000068.1:0-10878 GCA_041624875.1 Alcanivorax sp. | reverse complement strand
TCCGACTTTTCCCTATATTTGGGAGTCTAAGGGTATCTCATGAAGGAAAAAAGGACTTTACACCATTGGTTACAAGTAGAGTTCGCCCAGCGCTGGAGCGGCTTCGTATCCGAGACGCGGTGCAATGGTGGTGCCTTCCGGGACCGCTCACTAGGCAGCGGAACCGCCACGGGTCATAGGAACCGCCAGGACCATTCTCAGAAGCACGGTTTGTGGCAGCGGGCTGTGGGAGCGGGCCAGGCCCGCGAAAGGGTGGCGTTAGCCACCCGGCGGGATACCAGAGGCGCTGCGAGTGCCCACGTTCAAAGGTGCGGCGTCACGCGGCGCTCCAGGTGCTTGAGGAAGCGCTCGCTGTCCATTTCGCCGAGCACGCGGGACTCGGGGATTTCGTCGCCGTCGGGGGCGAAGAACACGAAGCTGGGCAGGCCGAAGATGTCGTAGTCGGCCATGATGTTCTGGTTTTCCTGGGTGATTTCGGTGATATCGACCCGGTAGAGGTCGTAGCCGCCCATGGCGTCCAGCACGCGCGGGTCGCTGAGGGTGGTGTCCTCCATGACCTTGCAGGCGACGCACCATTCGGCGAAGAAATCCACCAGCACCGGTTTGTTGGCGTCGGCGGAGCGGGCCAGGGCGTCGCGCAGGCCCGCCCGGCCGTCCACGTCGATCCAGGGGCCGTGCTGGGCGTCGACCGGCTTGGCGGCGGTGTCGCCGTCGGTCTGGCTGCGATTTTCGGCCTGCGGTTGGGTGAGGGGTTTGAGCGGCTGCCAGGGGTCGTTGCCGCCGCCAGCGGCACCCACCACCATGATCGCACCGTACAGGGCCATCACCAGGGCGAGCCCGCGTTTCAGCCGAGAGCCGCCTTCGCGGACCGGCTCCAGGGCGCCCAGCTGTACGCCGTACACCGCCAGTAACAGACCGTAGAGCGCCAGGGTCAGGGTGTCGCTGACAATGCGCTCGAGCAGCCAGATGGCCACGCCCAGCATCACCACTCCGAAGAAGCGTTTGATGTCGTCCATCCATTGGCCGGCGCGGGGCAGGAAGTGACCGCCGCCGGTGCCGAAAATGATCAGCGGCACGCCCATGCCCAGGGCCAGCGCGAACAGTGAAGCGGCGCCGGTGGCCGCGTCGCCGGTACCGGCCACATAAAGCAGCGCGCCGGCCAGGATCGGGGTGACGCAGGGGGAGACCACCAGGGCGGAAATAACGCCCAGCAATACCGCGCCGCCCAGGCCGCCACGGCCGCTGGGGCCGGCGTTGTTGAGCCGGTTGCGCAGCCGTTCCGGCAGCTGAAGCTCATACAGCCCGAACATGGACAGCGCCAGCAGCACGAAGATCACCACGCTGGTGAGAATGGCCGCCGGCTGCTGGAGCAGAAACTGCAGGTTCAGGCCGGCGCCGAACACCGCCACCAGCAGGCCCGCGAGGGTGTAAGGCACGGCCACGCCGAGCACGTAGGCGCAGCTGAGTATAAAGCCGCGGCGGGCGCTGGCATCGCTTTGCCCGGCGATAATGCCGGACAGGATCGGCACCATGGGGAACACGCAGGGGGTAAAGGCAAGCAGCAGGCCGCCGGCGAAGAACAGCACCACGATCAGGCCCAGATTGCGGTCGTGCATCCAGCTGTTGAAGGCATTGGCGTCCTCGGACAGCAGGATGCCGAAAAAGTCGTCGTCCTCGTCGCGCGGTTGACCGGACGGCGCGGTGCCGCTCGCGGAGGCGGCGGCCGCCGCCGGGGCGCGCTCCGGGCCGGGCGCGCTGAACGAGAAGGTGCGTACCTCCGGTGGGTAGCACAGCTTGTCCTCGATGCAGCCCTGGTATTGCACCTCCAGCTCGGTGTCGGCCAGGGGCACGCTGTCCAGTGGCAAACGTACGTCGAGCTGGCCGAAGTAAACGTTCACGTCGCCGTAGATCTCGTCGGTTTTGGCCTCGCCGGGGGGCAGCTCCAGGTCGTCGAAATCGTCCAGCAGGTTGCCGTTGGCGTCGCGCAGGGTGAAGTCGAGGCGGTGGCGGTAGAGGTAGACCCGGTCGAGCAGGCTGAAGCTGACCAGCAGCTGCTGGCGATCCCAGTCCGCGTCGGGGACCACCTGAATCGCTTCGTCCACATTGGGCAGGCGCGCTTCGTCGCCGCCGAACAGGCTATCACCGCCATCCAGGGACAGCGCGGAAGCGGTGGTTGCCAGGATCAACCCGGCGATCAGCATCAGCAGCCGCGGTGCTGGTGCGCGCAAAAAGCCTGTCATGCGTTCCTCCCAATCAGTTCCTGCTTGGATGCCCCCGGTGCCAGGAAGGTTCCGGCAGCCTGGCCGTGCCGCCTTAAGGCAGCGTTAAGGCAGCACCGCCAGACTTATCACGTCCGGCGTGAGCCGGGCATTCTCCACCGATCCCGGCGATCACGCAAAGCGATGGTTTGGAGGGGGCGGGGATCGACGTTTATAGTGCCATGGACCCTCAACAGGACCAGTGAAGATGCGCATTCTTCTGGTGGAAGACGATGCCTCATTGGCGGACGGACTGCGGCGAGCGCTCCGGCATGATGGCTATACCGTGGATCATCTGGAACGGGGTGATCTGGTGTTGCCGGCGTTGCGCGACGGGCATTTTGACGCGGTGCTGCTGGACCTGGGGTTGCCCGGCCTGGATGGTCTGGCGGCACTGCGACAAGCGCGACGCCATCAGCACGAGGTGCCGGTGATCATCATCAGCGCCCGAGACCAATTGGATGATCGCGTTATCGGGCTGGACAGCGGTGCCGATGATTATCTGATTAAGCCGTTTCCGATGGAAGAACTGCGCGCCCGCCTGCGCGCTTGTCTGCGGCGACAGAGCGAGCGGGTGCGCAGCGTGCTCGAGGTGGGCGACATGGTCCTGGACCTGGACCGCATGGCGCTCACGCGCGGCGGTGAATTGTTGGCCCTGCCGCGCCGGGAAATGGCCCTGCTGGTGGAGTTGGCCGGTCATCCCGGTCGCGTCTTCACTCGCGCTTATCTGGAGCAAGCGCTGTATGGGTGGAGCGACGAAGTGGAGAGCAATGCCCTGGAAGTCCATGTCCACCATCTGCGTCGCAAGCTTGGCAGTGGGGTGATTCGCACCGTGCGCGGCGTCGGTTATTGCCTGGCGGTCCCGGACGGCCAGGATGCGACACCATGATGTTTTCCATCCGGCGTTTTCTGATGCTGACCTTGCTGGCGGTGATTCTGGGTGGCGGCCTGTTGCTTGGTTGGGGGACCTACCGAACGCTCTACCATGAGCTGGACGAGCAATATGACGCGGAGCTGGTGCAAAGCGGTCGCCTGATTGCCTCGTTTTGGAGCGATGGCGAAGTGCCCGACCCGGCGGCGGTGGCATTGGCGCCTGAAGAGCATC
The DNA here is from genome assembly GCA_041624875.1 of Alcanivorax sp. Lineage (GTDB taxonomy): Bacteria > Pseudomonadota > Gammaproteobacteria > Pseudomonadales > Alcanivoracaceae > Alloalcanivorax. Next base: position 7,515 of record JBFJUC010000068.1, on the reverse strand, counting down.
GCTACCAGCGTTATTTCATCTATCAGCTTTGGCAGCACGGGCGGTTGGTGTTGGGCAGTGCCGGGGCGCCGGAGAAACCATTGATAGCGCTAACCGGCGAGAACCAGCGGCGCGTTTTTATTGAGCACAACGGCTGGCATGTGTACGGCATTGCGCTGCCCGGTGAGCGCTGGGTGGTGGTGGCGGAAAGCGACGCGGCTCGCCACTCACTGGTGCGCAACATGGCGGGCACGGTGCTCGCGCCCTATCTGCTCAGTGTGCCGCTGGTGCTGATTCTGGTGGCCTTGGCGATTCGCTGGGGGCTGGGCCCGCTGACCCGCCTGGCGCGCGCGGTGACGGCCCGCGATGAGGATAATCTGACGCCGTTGCGCCATCGCCGGGTGCGCGAGCTGGCGCCGCTTACCCAGGCGATTAACGCGCTGTTGGCACGGCTGGTGGCGACGCTGGAGCGGGAAAAGCGCTTTACCGCCGATGCCGCCCATGAGTTGCGCACTCTGCTGATGGCGCTGCGCCTGCATGCCGACAACGCGGTCGAGTTGAGCGATCCGGAAGACGTGGCGGCGTCCATGTCTCAATTGCGGCGCGCCATTGACCGGGCATCGCGCACCGTTGAGCAGTTGATGGTGCTCAGCCGCTTGGACCCCCACGGCGCCCCACGCACAGACGAACGCTGCGATGGCGCGGAGGTGGCCAGGGAGGTGCTTGCCACGGTGGCGCCGCTGGTGACGCGGCACGGCCATGAGATAACGTCGGCGATGGACGCACCGTTGCCGGTTTCGGTGCCTGCTGAAATGCTGCAGATGGTGTTGCGTAATCTGCTCGACAATGCCTGTCGTTATTCTCCATCGGCTTCCCGGTTGGCGCTGTCGGGGCATCGTGACGGTGACTGGGTCGTGTTCGTGATCGCCGACGGTGGACCGGGTCTGACGCCGGCGCAGCAGCAACGTTTGTCGGAGCGCTTCAGCCGTGGTCGCCATGATGTTCCCGGCGCCGGCCTGGGATTATCCATCGTGCAGCGTATTCTCGATTTGTACCACGGCAGCCTGAGCTTCCAATTGCCGGCCTCCGACCGGCCCGCCGCCGCCGAAGTGCGCTTCCCGGTGGCCTGACGACGCCTGCGATTTCGTTGTTCAGATTACCTTAAGTTTTCTCTCGCACCCTGAGTCGGTCTTCAACAGCACCGGTACGGTTGCGGGAGGTTTCATGGGGCATTGTTTCATCGCCGACGATTGGCGCGTGCTGTTGCGGCGTCATGGCCTGGACACGTTCGAAGCGCTTTGGCGTCTGCCGGAGCAATGGGTGGAGCCTCCTAATGTCCGGCGTGGCGGTTGGAGTGGCGTCACCCGGCTGGCGCTGGACGGTGTCACCGTGTATGTGAAACGGCAACAGGGCCAGTGCCGCCGCTTTCCGCATCGCCCCTGGTCTTCCCGGCCCACCTACTATCACGAGTTTCTGGCTCTTAACCGGTTGTCCGGCATGGGCGTACCGGTGGTGGATTGGTTGCTCTACGCCGAGCAGGGTGACGCCGCCATTCTGCTCACCCGCGCCGCGTCCGGTTTTGTCGATCTGAAGACGCTCTCCGAGATCGCCAGCGGCCATCGCCTGCAGGCGGCAGCGTCGCGATTGGGAGCCGCCCTGGCGTTGTTGCACGCCCTGCGTTGGCAGCATGGCGCCTGTTACCCCGCGCATCTGCTGATACACCCTGAAACCCTGGCGGTGCGAATGCTCGACCTGGAGCGCTGTCGGCGCCGGCGCTCGCGCGCGGCGGCCGCAAGGGCCGATCTGGACCAGTTGACGCGTCGAGCCCGGTTCTTGGCGCCCCCCGTCCTGGCACGTATTGCGAACGCGACCACGGTAGTGGACCGGCCGGTCCCCGCCTCGATTTTCTAATGCCCTGCTCACTGTGGAGTACCAACCCATGACCCCTGTTTCTAGTGCCCCGTCCCGTGAACGGGTGAAATCCGATCTGCAAAGCGTCACCGCTTATCGCCACCGCAAACCGGCCAAACATCGTGCCGAAATGGCCCTGGTGGCGCGCACAATGCCAGCTATCCCCGCCGGGGAGCGGGTGTTGGACGCGCCCTGCGGGGCCGGCCGGCTGAGCCTTTGGATGGCGCGCCAAGGCTGGCGCGTCAGCGCCACGGACCTGGGGGCCGCCGCCGTGGAGCATACCCGGGCGCTGATGGCGGAACAGGGCTGCGACGCCGAGGTGCGCGAAGAGGACATCTTCCGTTTGCCCTGGGCCGACCGGCATTTCCGGGCGGTGGTGTGTTTCCGGTTGCTGCATCATTTCGCCGACGCCGATACCCGTCGTGCCCTGGTCGCGGAATTAGGCCGAGTCAGTGACGAGCACCTGCTGATTTCCTATCTGACACCCTGGTCCCTGACCGGCGTACGGCGGTGGTTGCGCTGGCGTCTCGGTGGGCGGCGTCATCGCCAAAACCACACCCGGCGCGCTGAGTTGATCGCTGATATGACCGCCCACGGTTTCACTCTGGTGCGGGATGAAGCGCAGAGCGGCTTGTTTCATGCCTTGCGTCTGGCCCACTTCGCGCGCACACCGCGCCAATGACTATGGCTCACGCCGTGGAAGCGGGCCGTGCGCGGCGCTTCTTGTTCGCCGGCGGGTTGGCTTCGGTGCTGCATTGGTCGGTGATGGCGGCGCTGATGGGCGCCGGCGCCGGGGCGCACCTCGCCACAGCGTTGGGCGCCCTGGCCGGTGCGCTCTTCAATTACCTGCTGCAGTTCCGGTTCACCTACCGAGCGCGGGCGTCGCACCGCCGGGCGGTGCCGGCCTATCTGCTGACCTGCGTCGCCGCCTGGTCGCTCAATTCGCTGTTGTTCTGGCTGTTTTTTCGAATCGCGGACCGACCCTTGCCGGCTCAACTTCTCGCTACGTCGGGTGTCGCCGCCGTCAACTATCTGATCTACACCAGGTGGGTATTTCATGAATCTCGGTGAGTTTCCTTTCAAAGCGGCGGCAACGCCCCCGGTGATTAGCGTGATTGTCCCGTTCTACAACGAACGCCAAGTGCTGCCGCTGTGTCTGGATCGGCTGGAAAAGGTGCTTCAGGCGCAGGGAGAACGGTTCGAGGTGGTGTTCGTCGATGACGGCAGTGACGATGGCGGCGACCAATATCTAATCACGGAAGGGCGCACCCGTCCCTGGCTGCAATTGGTGAGGCTGAGCCGCAACTTTGGCAAGGAGGCGGCGCTTACCGCCGGGCTCGATTACGCGGTGGGGCGGGCCGTCGTGTTGCTGGACGCGGACCTGCAAGATCCGCCGGAGTGCATTCCCGAGATGCTGGCGCGCTGGCGGGAAGGAGCGGACGTAGTCTTAATGCAGCGCCGCGACCGCGCGGGTGAATCCTGGTGCAAACGCGCTAGCGCTTATTTGTACTATCGCCTGCTGCGCCGCCTGGCACGGGTACCGATTCCCACCGACAGTGGCGACTTCCGATTGATGAGCCGGCGGGCGGTGGAAGCGGTCCGGCGGCTGGATGAGCGCAACCGGTATATGAAAGGGCTGTTTGCGTGGGTCGGCCTGCCCACGGTGGTGTGTGAATACCACCGCGCGCCGAGGCCGGCCGGGAACAGCAAATGGAGCTACCCGCGATTGCTGGGCCTGGCGCTGGAGGGAATTACGTCCTTCTCGGTGGCACCGTTGCGCTGGGCCACCCTGGCCGGCGTCGTGGCGGCGCTGTCGGGCGGTGGCTATGGCGCTGTGATCGTCGTCAAGGCGCTGTTGTTCGGTGAAGCGGTGCAGGGATACCCCTCTTTAGTGGCGCTGATCACCTTTCTGGGCGGGCTGCAGTTGCTCACCATCGGTTTGGTTGGCGAGTACGTCGGGAAAACCTACCTGGAGGCCAAGCGTCGCCCCATTTACCTGGTCCGTGATGTGGTAAAACCGGTCTCGCCGGGCGGTGAACAACGTCAATCCACCCGTGAGGCCTTGGCCCATGTCCATGTTCGTTAAAGATCGCGGGTGGCTGGGTGAAGGCCTTAGGGTAAGCCCGCTGTGTTTGCTGCTGGCGGCGCTGTTGTTGTCGAGATGGGTGGCGATGGCGATGATTCCGCTCACCGACACCAGCGAGGCGCGTTACGCCGAGATCGCTCGGCTGATGGCGGTGAGCGGCGATTGGATAACACCCTGGTTCCGCGAACAAGTGCCGTTCTGGGGCAAGCCGCCACTCTCGTTCTGGGCTCAAGCGCTGGCCTTGAACGTTCTGCCGGGGCGTGAATTCGCGCCGCGTTTTCCCGCTTGGCTGGCCCACCTGGGCACCGTGTGGCTTATTGGCCGGTACGCGCTGGCTCTGGCGGACCGTCGCCGTGCGATGTGGGCGGCGCTGATTTATTCGTCCATGGGGCTGGTGTACGTGTGCGCTGGCGCGGTCCTGACGGACGGTTTTTTCACCCTGGGCACCACGGCTTCGCTGGTTGCCGCCGGGTTCGCTTTGCGCGGTCAGGGGCGGGGTTGGCGGTGGCTGTTTTTTATCGGTCTGGCGATCGGGTTGTTGGCCAAGGGCCCGCTGACTTTGGTGCTGGTGGGGGCGCCGTTGATGGGTTGGGCGTTTTGGACCGGGCGCTGGCGAGCACTGATGCGAGCATTGCCGTGGTGGCGGGGTGGCGCCCTGATGATGCTATTGAGCGCACCTTGGTACCTGGCGGCAGAGCTCAAAACGCCAGGCTTTTTGAATTACTTTATCGTTGGCGAGCACTTCAATCGTTTTCTTGATCCGGGCTGGGCCGGTGACCGCTATGGCAGCGCTCATGATCAACCCCGGGGTACCATTTGGCTGCTTTGGGTCTGGGCGGCGCTGCCCTGGTCGCCGGTGATCCTATGGCGGCTGATTCAGAGGCTTCGTCGGCAGCGGGAGGCAAGCGCCGGCTGGCGACCGGACGACGATCAAAAGCTGCTGTTGCTGGCCGCGCTGGTTCCCGTTTTTTTCTTTACCTTTTCTGGCAATATCCTGGCCACTTATGTGCTGCCGGGTTTGCCGTTCGCGGCCTTGCTGCTGGCGCTTGGCGGCGGGGATGTTCCCGCTCGGCCTTTTGTCTGGCGGGCACTGGTGGTTCTGATGCCGGTACTGGCGTTGTCCGGCGGCGTCTACGTGTGGCGCTACCCTCAAGCGTTGAAGACGGAAAAGGCGCTGATCCAGTGTTACCGCGCAATGGGCGCATCCGCGTTACAGCCGTTGACCTATATTGGCGAGGCGCCGTTCTCGGCCCGTTATTACGGGCACGGGCGGATTGCCGAAATGACGCCGGAGAAATGGCTTGAGCACGTCGAGAACGATCCCGGCGGCGCGCACGTTCTGGCTGTTCGGAAGCGGCTCGCCGACTCGATACGAGACCGTTCCCCGGTGCCTTTGACGCCACGGTGCGAGGACCGCCGGTATTGGTTGATGTCCGATTAGAGGCGGGCTGTCGTTTGGGGTCGCCCTTCGCCGCTGCTTGACGGTACTCTGGTAGCCTAGAGGGACAAGTCGACACTCGGGAACGATAATGACGGACGACAAATTCGGACAAAAAGTCGGGGACACCCTGCTGGACCCCAAAAACAACCGTATCTGGAAAGGCCTGCTGTGGCTGCTGGCGATCCTGCTGCTGGTTGACGTCGCGTTGGGCTGGTACTGGAGCTGGGAGCCGGAACTGTCGGAAGTGAATCGCCGCGACGGCGCCGTGGCCGGGGAGACCATGACCCGGGAAGTGATCCATGTGGCCAGCACGCTGCTCGACAAGCCCGGCGGTTACCTCAGCAACGACATGCTGCCGCACCGGCTGTGGCTGGATAATATGCCGTCCTGGGAATTCGGGGTGCTGGTGCAGTTGCGTGACGTGACCCGGGTGATGCGCCGCGACATGAGCCGCTCTCAGTCGCAGAGCCAGGAGGATCCGTTTCTGGCGATCGCCGAACCGCAGTTCAACTTCGACGCGGAAAGCTGGGCCATGCCGGCCACCGAGAGCGAATACCGGCGCGGCATCCGGGCGCTGGAGAATTACCTGGAAGCCCTGAAGCGCCAGGACGGCAGCGCGCAGTTCTACGCCCGCGCCGATAACTTGAACTACTGGCTCAACGAAGTGCAGAACCGGCTCGGTTCCCTGAGCCTGAGCCTCAGCCAGAGTGTCGGCCGCACCCAGCTGAACACCGACAACGATACTCCGGTGGGTCAGTTGGACAAGGAAGAGCGCTTCGTTAAAACCGGCTGGATGGAGATCGACAACGTTTTCTACGAGGCGCGGGGCGCGTCCTGGGCGCTGGTACAGCTGATGCGTGCGGTGGAGGTGGACTTCGCCGATGTGCTTCGCCGCAAGAACGCCACCGTCAGCTTCCGACAGATGGTGCGCGAACTGGAGGCCACCCAGCAGACCCTGTGGAGCCCGGTGATTCTGAACGGCTCCGGCTTCGGCGTGTTCGCCAACCATTCCCTGGTAATGGCCAACTACATCACTCGCGCCAATGCGTCCCTGGTGGACCTGCGGAAGTTGTTGCAGGAGGGGTGATCAGGCCTTCACCCCTAAGAAACCAGCGAAGTTGTACCACTTGAAAAACATGTCCACGTTATCCAGGCCGCTGCGGGCGAGAATCTTGATGTTCTCGTCCGGGCGGTAGGGAATCAGCACGTTCTCCAACGCCTCCCGCTTCTTGGCGATCTCGGTTTCCGAGTAGCCGTTGCGCTTTTTCATGTCGTAGTAGAGCTTGATCCACAGCCGGTTGAGCAGGGCGTCGCTGCCCAACACCTTTTCCACCAGGATCAACACGCCGCCGGGGTTGAGGCCGTCGACCACCGAGCGCAACAGGCTTTCCCGATTGACCGGGCGCACGAACTGCAGGGTCAGGTTGAGCACCACCACGGACGCGTTCTCAATGCGGATGCCATCGTTCAGGTCGGCGTGCTCCAGCCGCAGGCGACCGGCCTGGTACTGGCCGCTGAGGTTGTCCCGGGCCTTTTCCAGCATCGCTGGAGAATAGTCCACGCCCACCAGGGTGGCGCCGGCGTCCACGGTGCGGTCCAGGCTTTTCAGGGTAAGGCCGGTGGAACAGCCCAGGTCGTAGACCCCGGAGCCGGGGGTGGCGAATTCGCCGGCCAGCTCGCCGATCATGCGCTGCAGCTCGTCGTACTGGGGGATGCTGCGGTCGAGCATGTCGTCGAACACCCGGGCGGTGCTTTCGCCGAAATCAAAGTCGCTGATCGCCCGGTCCTGTTCGGCGAACAGCCGGTCCTTGCCGGAGGCCGGTTTGGAAGTGGGGTCGTTGTCCGAAGTCATGGGCCCGCCTGACGCTGAAAAACCGCCCCAAAGGATGACGGGGCGGTTTTCCGCTGTCCATTTTTTTCGCGGACCGGATCAGGCGGCGGTGGACACCGCCGGCTCGGGCAGGGTGGCGCGCCAGGCGTCCAGCAGGTGGGTGTTGTCGTCCTGCCAGGGGTGGAAGTCCGGACGCAGGTATTGGAACCAGGCCGGGATCGCCGCGCTCACCACGCCCCGGTAACCGAACATCTTCCACAGGCCCTT
>JBFJUC010000067.1:0-11128 GCA_041624875.1 Alcanivorax sp. | reverse complement strand
GGCGATGCCAGCACCGTGATGATTCTGATCGCCATCGTGTTGATCTATTTACTGCTGGGGATGTTCCTGGAGCCGATCGGCGCGATGCTGCTGACGCTACCCATCGTACTGCCGATCATCGGCGCCGCCGATCTCAGCCTGCTGTGGTTCGGTGTCATTCTGACCAAGCTGTTGGAGATCGGCATGATCACGCCGCCGATCGGGATGAACGTGTTCGTGATCAAGGGCGTGGTCGGCGATCTGGCCAGCACCACCGCCATCTTCAAAGGCATCTTCTGGTTCCTGGTGATGGATCTGCTGGTGCTGCTGTTCCTGATGACGGTACCTGATTTCATTCTTTTCCTGCCGCGCCTGTTCGGTTGAAGGAGCCACCGACTATGTATCTGACACAACCCCTACACAAAGCCAAACGGGAATGCCCGGATCAGGAAATGCTGGTTTTTGAGGGTCGCCGCCACACCTTTGGCGACTTCACCGATCGTGTTGCCCGCCTGGCCGGCGTGTTGCGCGCCCTGGACGTGAAAGAAGGCGACCGGGTGGGCATCGTGGCGCTGAACTCCGATCGTTACATTGAATTCCTGTTCGCCAGCCTGTGGGCCGGTGCGGTGTTCAACACCGTCAACATTCGCTGGAACGCCAAGGAAATCGCCTATTCGCTGGACGACTGTGATACCCGGGTGTTGTTCGTCGACGATGAATTTTCGCCGTTGATCGAGGAGATTCAGGCGCACTCCCAGGCATTGCGTACCGTGGTCTATATCGGTGAAAAAGAGTGCCCGGCGGGCACCCTCGACTACATGCCATTGATGGCCGGCGTCGAGCCGGTGGAGGACGCGCTGCGCGGCGGTGACGATCTCGCCGCGATTCTATACACCGGCGGCACCACCGGCGCGCCCAAGGGCGTCATGCTCAGCCACGGTAATTTGTACAGCTGCTCGATCGGCGCGGTAATGCCCGATTGCCGTCGTGACCGGGTGGTGGGGTTGCATTCGGCACCGTTTTTTCACGTCGCCGGCGTCGGTTTGATTTTGCAATTGGCATTGCGGCTGGGGAAACACGTGGTGCTGCCCCGTTTCGAGGAACTCGCGGTGCTGGAGGCTTTGCAACGGGAAAAGGTGGAGGAAACCTTTTTGGTGCCGACCATGTTGCGCGCGGTCTTGAACCACCCGCGTTTCGACGAGTTCGACATCGGCTCGTTGCGCGCTCTCCTGTACGGCGCCTCGCCCATCGACAGCACGTTATTGAAGTTGGCATTGAAAAAAATGCCTTCCGCCGAATTCCTGCAGCTTTACGGCATGACCGAGCTGTCTCCGGTGGTGACCTATTTACCACCCTGGTGCCACTCCGATCCCGCCTACCAGGGGAAGCTGTCGGCGGCCGGTATTCCAGTGCACATGGCGGAGGTGCGTGTGGTCGACAGCGACGACCATGAGGTAGCGCGCGGTGAGGTGGGCGAAATTACCGCCCGTGGCCCGATGGTCATGCAGGGGTATTGGAACAAGCCGGAACAAACCGCCGAAGCGCTACTTAACGGCTGGATGCACACCGGCGACGCCGGCTATATGGATGCCGACGGTTATGTGTTCCTGGTCGACCGCATCAAGGACATGGTGATCACCGGGGGCGAAAACGTGTATTCGGTGGAAGTGGAAGACGCTTTATTGCAGATGCCGGCCGTGTCTCAGTGCGCGGTGATTGGCGTGCCCGATGAAAAATGGGGCGAGCGCGTGCACGCCGTGGTGGTCCTCAAGGACGGTGAAAGCGCCGATGCTGAGTCGGTGGTGGCGCATTGCAAAACACTGATCTCCGGCTTCAAGTGCCCACGCAGCGTGGACTTTATCGACGCCCTGCCGCTGTCCGGCGCCGGCAAGATTCTCAAGTACAAACTCAAAGAGCGTTACTGGCACAACGGTGAGCGCCAAATCGGCTAGCCGGCTGCTTCTATTCCGATTTAATCAGGAGAATAACAATGCGAACTCTGATCCAACGATGCCTGTTTTCCGGTGCGGTGTTATCGACGTTGCTGATCGGCGCCGCCGGCGCGGAGACCCTCAGCTACGCCACCGGCTACCCGCCCAATTCAATCGGTGCCAATGCCGCCACCACCTACGCCGAGACCTTGGAAAACCTCTCCGAGGGGGATCTGAAAGCCAAGGTGTACCCGATGTCGTTGTTGAGCTTCAGTGAAGCATCCGGCGGCATTCGCGATGGCATGGCCGATTCCGGTTTCGTGCTGTTTCCCTACTTTCCTTCGGAGTTCCCCAACACCAACCTGGTGTCGGAGCTGACCATGCTGCTGGAGCTGGAAGACGTGCCGCCCGGCGAAGCCGGCCTGGCGTACATGGGCGCCATGGCGGAGTACGTGTTCCACCATTGCCCGGAATGCGTAAAAGAATTCGCGGACCAGAATCAGGTGTTTGCCGGTGCCTCGGCGAGCGGTCCTTACATGTTGTTATGCAACGACGAAGTGGCGACGCTCGATGAAATCCAGGGCAAACGCTTGCGCAGCGCCGGTGCCCAATGGGCGCGTTGGGCCGAAGCGGTCGGCGCCACCCCGGTATCAATTTCCGTCAGTGACGCCTACGAGGCGCTTAACCAGGGCGTGCTGGACTGCACCATCAGTTCCAGTGTGGATCTGGACATCTTCAAACTGGAGGAAGTGGTCGAGCATGTCACCCCCGGGGTGCCCGGCGGCGTGTTCGGCGGCACCGGTGTGAATAACGTTAACCGCGAAGTCTGGGCCGGGCTGAGCGAACAGCAGCGCGAAAATGTTCTGCACGCCACCGCCGTGCTGGGTGCCGTGATCAGTTGGGATTACCAGGCCGGGGCGGCGAAGGAACTGAACGCCGCGCCGGACAAGGGCATCCAGGTGCACGACACCGGCAGTGAACTGCGCGACGCGACCTTGGCGTTCATCCGTGAAGACGTGAAGACCATCGCCGGCAACTATAAGGAGCGCTATGGCGTGGAGGAGTCCGCGCGCATGGTGGAGACCTTCCAGGGGCTGCTCGGCAAGTGGGTCAAGCTGGTGGACGGCGTGGAAGGGCCGGAGCAGCTTGCCGAACTGTACTGGCAGGAAACCTATTCCAAGGTGGATGTGAGCGAGTACGGCCTCTAAGGCGCTCGACGCTTACACGGACACCGTCTTGCCACGCGCTTCCTGGCTTTCGATCCAGGCCAGGATGCGCCCGCCCAGCGGGCGCTCTGTGGCGTCGGCGGCGAGCGTCACCGCCTCGCGCAGGGTCTGGATCTGAATGCCGGTATCCAGACCACAGCTTTCCAGCAGATAGACCAGATCCTCGGTGGCCACGTTACCGGTGGCCCCCGGCGCGAACGGGCAGCCGCCCAGGCCGCCCAGTGACGCGTCGAAACGGCGCACTCCCAAATCCAATGCCGCCCAGGCCATCGCCGTGGCCAGCCCGCGCGTGTCGTGCAGGTGCACGTAAAAGCGATCGGCGCCGAAGTCCCGGATCAGCGGCGCCATGATGTCTTTCATCTGTTGCGGACTGCCGGCGCCAATGGTGTCGGCGATGGCCACTTCGTCACTGCCGGCCTGGAACAGGCGTTCGGTGAGGCGTTGCGGCAGGCTCACCGGTACCGGCCCGTCGTAGGGGCAGGCGAAGGCACCGGAAATATAGGTCCGGGTGGCCACGCCGTCGGCGCGGGCGGCGGCGATGATCGCCTCGCAGCTTGCCGCCGCCTGCTCCAGGCTCATGTTGAGATTGCGCTGGTTAAAGGTATCGGTGGTGGAGAGCACCAGGGCCACGGTGGGATAGCCGGCGTCGCGGGCCAGCTGGTAACCCTTCAGGTTGGGCACCAAGGCGGTGTAATACAGGTTCTCCCCGCTCGGCAGCAACGGTGTCAGGACGGCCGCGTCGGCCATTTGCGGAATCGCCTTGGGGCTGACGAAGCTGACCGGCTCCAGGTAGCGCATCCCAGCGTCGACCAGGGCCCGGGCGATGGCCGCCTTGGCCTCGGTGCCCACCGTGATCGGCTGATTTTGCAGGCCGTCGCGCAGGCCTACTTCGTTGACGATTGCCCTTTCTTTCATGGTCATGCCCGTGTTGGAAACTGAAGGTGTTCTGGAGGGTGAGAAGTGTGCCACGGCGGCGCTCGGCCTGCATCCGGCCCGTGCCGCGCGGCGGAAGTCAATGGCCTGGCCGGTCCGCCCCGCGGGCCGCGCGCGTTGTGGAGCCGGCCCTGGCTGGGTAGTGTCAGAGCGGTTTCCAATACGGGCCTGGCCCGGGGTTAGGGAGAGAACGGATGATCTGGGTGCTTTCTGTGGTGCTGGTGGTGGTGGTATTGATCCCCGCCTACGTGACCCTGGCGTTTTATCTGGTGTGGCATTTCGACCGACGCAACTTCCAGGCGCCGCCGGAGGACGGTGAGCGGGACCCGCTGGTCGGCGGCGCGGTGGTGCGCGCCATTCTGTTCGAAGCGGCCAGCCTGACCTTTTTGGTGGCGAGCTACCCGCTGCGTCTGCTCCACGACGCGTCGCCCAAACGTGGCCGTCCCAGCGACCGTCGACCGGTGGTGCTGATACACGGTTATGGCGGTAACAGCGCCAACTTTCTCTGGATGCAGTGGAGGCTGCGACGCTGGGGCTTTGCCAATGTATATGCGGTGAGCTACACCCCGCCGCACATTAACGCCCGCAAACTGGCCGCTCAGGTGGCCAGCCATGTGGAGAACGTGCTGGCGCGCACCGGTGCCGAACAGGTCGATCTGGTCTGTCATTCCATGGGCGGTCCCCTGACCCGCTATGCCCTGAAGAATCTGGGGCTGGCCGGCAAGGTCCACACCGTGATTACACTCGGTAGCCCTCATCATGGCACACGCATCTCGGCGCTGTTTCCGGCCCGGGGCGCGGCGGCGCAAATGCGCTACCGCAGCCCGTTCCTGGAGGAACTGGCTGAAGAGGGCGAGTGCCCGGGCGGGGCGCGCTTTTACTGCTTGTACTCGGAATTGGATAATTTTGTACTGCCCGCGTCCACGGCCACACTGGCCGGCGCGGCAGAGAACCTGCACCTGCCTTACCTGGGCCACTGCGCCCTGCTGTACAGTCAGCGTGTGGCCCAGGCGGTACGTGAGCGCTTACAAACTGACTGACTCCACAACGCTGAGGCGGCAGCCTGAAATGTGATATCGAGCACAGCGCGTTACTTTCTCTGTTCACAAAATGGCACTATAGTGCAATATAGAACATTCGTACTATTTTGTGCCCATCAGAACAATAACGCGCCGGTCGCCCAGGCGGCATGGCTCATGGAGAAGGACTCCCATGCGCTCGATTCGATTCCCTCTGTTTTTTGTCTTCGTTGTTCTTGGTTCGCTCGGTGTGTCCGCCTGTGGCGGTGCCGGCGATGAACCACCCACGTATTTCGGCGCCGCTCCGGCGGAGGTGTTCTACAGTTACCCTTACCCGGGGCAGCGCCGGGTGTCCCCATCCGCGCCCATGGTATTGCGCTTTTCCCACCCGCTGACCGGCGGCGCGCAAAACGCCCGACTCAGTGACGCCGACGGCAACCCGGTGCCGTTGGCGCAAGCCCGACTGGTGGACGGCGGCCGTGGCCTGATTCTGCGACCCGCCGCCGGCGACCTGAAGCCGGGCACCGGCTATCGGCTGGTGCTGGACGGCCTGGAGAGCGACGCCGGGCCGCTGACGTTCCCGGCTGGGGCGCTGCTGTTCGAAACCCGGTTCGCCGTCGACGGCCCCAATGCGCAACGGGGCCATGACAGTGTGCTTCGTGTGGAGGCCGTGTTTCCGGATGGCGAGCAACGGCCGTTCATGGATTTCTCGACGGTGCGCCTGCGCTTCAGCCAGCGGCTCGACGCCGACAGTCTGGTGTACGGCGAATCCGTTTCTTTGACCCACGACGGCGAGCCTGTACCGGCGACCCTGCTGGTCAAAGGCGACGCGGTGACCCTGGACCCGAAGCAGGATCTGACACCGGGCGAACGCTACACCCTGACTCTGGCCCCCTCGGTCCGCGGTTTTCAAGGCGCTGCCCTGGCCGATGGGGGGCTGCGGCGCAGTTGGGTGGCGCGGGATTCCCGCCCGCGTACGGTGATGGTGCAGGATACGCCGCCCGCTTCGGAGCGCGGCGAAAACCCCTGCGCGGATCCGAACGCGCGTCGCTCCAAGCTCACCGGCCAGGCGATGAACTGCGTGCCCATCGAAGCCGTGTTGCTGGGCGACGCTGATGCCACCCAGCAACGCGGTGACGTGTTCACCGAGCTGGCGTTCCTACCGAACTACCCCGAGGTGTCGCCGCTGCGTATTCCGCGTGGCAGCCTGCTCACCGGCAGCAATGTGCGGGTGAAGGTGGCGGGCGTGGTGCCGGCGGGGATCGAAACCGGCGACATCGCCGTGACGTTTCTTTCCGACGCCAGCGGTTATCTGTTGCCCAACCCCTATAGCGAGCGCCCCGAGGCCCCGCGCCAGGTGCGCCTGTTCATGGACGTGGCGATGACGGCGGAAAACCCGGAGGCCAACGGCGCGCTCAGCCAGACCTTGTTGCACGTGGAGTTGGTCGGCATCGCCCAGGTGGAAGGGCCACGGCTGGTAATCGATGCCCTGGGCGTGGTGGAGCCGGAGGTTCTGGGCCAGGAAATCGCGTTCGGGCTGCTCAGCCTGCACACCGAGTCCTACCCGGATCAAAACGCCGCACCGTCTCCGGTGCCGGATACCCGCGCCCCCTTCTTGCAATCCACCATGCCGGTCACCGTGCAAGGCGACACGCTGTCCGCCACCGTGCAGCCGGGTGCCCCGTTGATTCTTAATTTCAGTGAACCGCTCGACCCGGACAGCCTGGAGCAGGCGCTGTCGCTGCGCCGCGAGGGCGCCCCCGAGCCCTTTAGCTGGTCCCTGGACGGCGCCACCGTGGTGGTGCGCCCGGACCAACCGCTGCAGCCGGGGCACACCTACACTCTGGCGGTCAGCGACCGGGCCACCGATCTGGCCGACCCGGCGAACCCGTTGCAGCCGGTTAGCCGGACCTTCCAGTTGCCGCCGTTGGTGGGCGAGCCGGTGGCGCCGGTGCTGATCAGCACTTACCCCGGCTTTCCCTGCGCGGTGGACAAGACCAGCTGGCGAATCGCCGACGGTAACCACGGGCGCTGCCGTGGCGGGCAGGCCGGTGACGACCGTCTGCCGGTTCCGGTGCTGCCCGCCGAGCGGGCCATTCGCATTACCCTGTCCCAGGACATTGATCCGGCGTCGGTACGCCTGGGTGATCACTGCGACAGCGGCAGCTTCCGGGTCGAGCGCGTGGTGGTGGACGGCGCCGGCGACCCGGTCGCCAGCGCGGACGGCGACAAGCGCAAGTACTCGTGCGCCGATGTGGTCCCCGGACGGTTGGAAATCGAGGCCCGCACCTTGAGATTCATCCCCGATCAGCCCTGGCAGCCGGGCGCCGCCTATCGCTACAGCCTGCAGTCGGTAAACCGCGTTTCGGGGCAGCGCCCGGACGATTGCCGTTCCGGCGAAGCGATCTGTTCGCAGGCGGGCCTGCGTGTGCAGACCGCCCTGCTGGAAGGCCCGGAGCCGGCCTGGGGTGGGCCGGACCTGGAAATACACTTCCGTGGCGCACCGCCCACCAACAACGTGTTCCAGGCGCTCACCAATCTGCCTTCCGCGGACGTCAACGCCAACGGCCGTTTTGACGACGGCGAGCCCGGCTACGGCGACGGTGAACCGGCGGTGAACACCACCCGGTTGCGGGTGCTCGGTGGCAGCACGCTGACACAAAACCCGCGCCTTGCCTGCGACACCCCCGAGCGCTGCGACATCCAGGTGGTGGGGGCGCTCAATTCCGAGGTGATGGGCGCTACGGAATACGATGACCCGCGCACCGAACAGCAAGAACGGCTGCCGGCGGTGCGCGTCGGGCTGTACCCCACACAGATCCTCGCCTCCTCGGTGACCGTCAAGGCGGATGTGCTGATCGAAGGCGGCATTCCCATCGAAAGCCCCACCGGCACCCAGGTCATGCGCATGCGCTACACCTGTTCCGCCGACCAGGGCGACAACGCCTGTGACGGTACCGACGGCTTGATTCCGGGCTGGATCGTGGACGCCGGGCAAGGGCCGGAATTTCGTGCCGACGTGGAGATTTATCTGGACGCCCCCTACCTGGAAGCCCCTCTGGGCGGCGAGCACAACCAGCGCAGTTATCCGCTTACCATGCAGCTCTCCGGCCCGGTGACGTTTCTGCCCAACGGACGCATGGTGATCAATCAGGTTAACGCCAACGCGATTCCCGTATCCGTGAAACTGACACGGCTGCTCGGTTTCCTGGAGGCCAATATTGATCTGCGGATTCCCGCCGGCGCGGTGAAATTGCAGTACCTGGGCGTGCCGCTTAAACAGTGACGGGTTGCCATGGAATCAGCGCCATATTGCCCCCGGCGCGGTTCGGTAGCATGGTAGGAAGGAAATAAGCATAAGGAGTCCACCATGAGCGAATACGGCGCCACCGTCGCCTGGCACCTGCCCCCGAATGCCAGCTTCGACTATGAAACCTTTGACCGGTCCCATGAGTGGACCTTCGCGGGTGGTGAAGTGGTGCAGGCCTCCGCTTCGCCGGAATACTTCGGCACCGCGTCGCGGGTTAACCCGGACGAAGCGGTGATCGCCGCCACCGCCAGCTGCCACATGCTGACGTTTCTGTCGATCGCCGCCAAGCAGCGGCTAAAGGTGCTCAGTTACGTGGACCGGCCCCACGGCGTGGTGGAGAAAAACGCCGAGGGGCGGTTAGCGATCACGCGTATCGAGCTGCATCCGAAGGTGGTGTTCGAGGAGGACGTGGAAAGCGCGGCGCTGGCCAAGCTGCATGACAGCGCCCACCGTAACTGTTTCGTCTCCGCGTCGCTGCGCGCCGACGTCCACATCGAACCGCAGGACTGAACCGTTGGGCGGCGGTCGGCCCGCCGCCCTTACCGGCTACTCCATGCCGTAGCGGGCGGTGTCCACTTTCGAGAAAATTTCCTTCCAGTAGAGCTGTTCCAGCTCGTCCACGCTGCCGGTGTCTTGCACCAACGGCACCCACTTCTCCAGCAAACCGCGAAACGTTTTCAGCATGGCGGCGCCGTCTTCCACATCGTGGTTGCTCCGGTAGTACTCGACAATGGTGTCCAGGTCTTCACGGACGAAAGCGCGGCTTGCTTCCACCAGAGCCGGGTCCGCGTCGTGCAGGGTGGCGCCCGCGTCGTCGGCCCCGGCCAGGGCTTCCTTCTCCAGCGCCAGGTAACGCATCGGCACCTCGGCGGACAGCCGCGCGCCGGCCTTCAGAACCGCGCGGCGTTGCGCCTCACTGAGACCCCGCCAAACGTCGCCGTTAATACTGGCGGCGCTGGCCGCGGCGTACACGCCGCCGGGCACCGCCATGGTGATGTCGCTGGCCGCTTCGGTCAGGCCCAGATTGATCAGTTCCGGCGCCGATGAAATGGTGCAGTCGATCACCCCCTGACTGAGAGCCTCCAAGGTGTCGTTAATGGTCAAGGACACCGGCGTGGCGCCGAAATGCTGGGACCAGCGCGACCAATGAGAGCCCGCTACCCGTAGCCGTTTGCCGCGCAGTTGCTCGCGGTTGGTGACGGCCTTGTTGCACAGCAGGCCGTAGCGGCTGCTGGCGGCGTTGCCGGTGTACACCTGGTTCTGATCGGCGTATTCGCGCTGACACTCGTCGCAATGGAACAGCGTGAATTCGGCCATCGCCGCGTTGAATGCCAGGGCGCCCTTGCCGTTCAGCGCTTCCGGGTCGAACAGGGCCAGCTGCATGGACGACTCATTGACCAGGTTGGTGTGCGGGTACATCGAGGGGAAATAGACGGTCAGCAAGTAGCCGGCGTCGGCGATGCCGTCGCGCACCCCGTCCGAGGTTTCCGCCGCGTTGAGCAACGCCAGGGCGTACACCTTCATGGACAGATCGCCATCGGAATAACGTTCCAGGGCGTCGGCGTAGGAATGCGCCGCTTCGGCGGCCACCGACCCCGGCGGGAAGCCAGTGGCGTAGCGCAGGGTGTTCGCCTGCAGCAGCGCCACCGGGCCGGTAATCAGTAATAGGACGGACAGTAGACGGGCGAGCATCGCCTTCAGAGTCATGGGAACCTCGTGTGTGGTTGTTGTTTAAATAGCGGTCCGATTTCACCCTAGCCGGAAAGCCGGCGCCGGTTATCGTCGGTTACGACGATTTGCCACCCCGGGCGCACCGCTAGGGTGTCCGAACCGGGCCATGTGACCAGCCGGCCACGTGCCGACGGCGACCGCGGCGCCTTGAGCGGTTAAAATGGTCTTTTTGCCGGCGCGCCGACCGCCCGGCTTACCGTCCAGTGATTGAGAAGGGCCTGTCATGCTTGATCAGAACGAAATCGACCTGTTTCGCGATAACGTGCGCAAATTCCTCGAGAAGGAAGTGGCGCCCCACTACGACCAGTGGGAAAAGGACGAAAAACTCCCCCGCGACCTCTGGAACCGCATGGGTGAAAACGGCCTGCTGTGCGTGGACGTACCGGAACAGTACGGCGGTTTCGGCGCCGACTTCCGCCTCTCCGCGATCATGGTGGAAGAGGCCTCGCGCATGGGCTTCGGCGCCCTGGCGTCGAACCTGTCCGTGCATTCGGACATCGTCGCGCCCTATATCCTTCATCTGGGCAGCGAAGAGCAGAAACAAACCTGGCTGCCGAAGATGGTCAGCGGCGAAGCCGTGGGCGCCATCGGCATGACCGAGCCCGGCGCCGGCTCCGACCTGCAGGGCATGAAAACCCGCGCCGACAAAGACGGCGACGGCTACGTGATCAACGGCCAGAAAACCTTCATCACCAACGGCCAGCACTGCGACGTCATCGTGCTCGCCACCAAGACCGACCCCAACGCCGGCTCCAAGGGCATGACCCTGTTCACCGTGGACACCAGCCTGCCCGGCTTCGCCCGTGGCCGGAACCTGGAAAAGATGGGCCACCACGCCGCCGACACCTCCGAGCTGTTCTTCGAGAATGTCAAAGTCGGTGCCGACCAGATCCTCGGCGGGGAAGGGCGCGGCTTCGCCAACCTGATGAACGAACTGCCCCGCGAACGCCTGATCCTGGCGCTCGGCGCCGTCGCCGCCTGCGAAGGCATGATCGACCG
>JBFJUC010000066.1:0-11185 GCA_041624875.1 Alcanivorax sp. | reverse complement strand
GCTTGTCCGCCGGCCCCAGTTCCTTGCAGAGAATGGCGCGCATGCTTATCTCCCGAATAGTGCCTGTTATAAAAATAGCTCTGTGAAACGGACACGCTAACGCCGGCCCGTCAATTAAACAAATGCATAAGAATCATCGAATGACATAAATGCCGTGCATCATAAATGATGACAGTCAGCACTCACTCACTTCGAAATGGCCGGAACCAGGCAACTCTTCCACTAGTTGTGCGCCGCACAGTTTGGAGGGGGTGTAGCAGCCGGGTGCCGGTGTCCGGTCTTCGATAAAGCGCCGCACCGCCAGCGCACCGTCCACGGTCAGCGCGTAACCGTTAGCGGTGCGCAACCGGACCACCCGTTGCTCGCCGGCGCCGTTACGGGCTTCCCCCCACACGTGGGTGGTCAGGCGGGCGCGGGTTTGTTCGTCCGGCCCTTTCACGCGCCGGTCCACCAATGACTTCAAATACCCCTGAATCGCCGGCAACGACATCAGCGGTCGGGTCACGTTGCCGGCCTTGGCGGCCCAGATCAGCCAGCGCGGCGCCGGCACGAACACCTGAATGTTTTCGATGCCGGTGCTCTGCCAGGCGGTGGTGACGTCGCCCCAGGGAATGGTCATGGCCCACTGCGGGCCGGCTCCGAAATCAAGGCGCCGCACTTTCCAGCCCAGCGGCACCTCGGCGAGTTGCCCTTTGATGCGGGCGCGGCCGCCGTCGGCGAGGGCTTCCACGAGGGTCTTGGCGGTGCCCGGGGAAAGGCCCGAGCGGGTGGAAAAGCCCAGCGACAGCTCGCGGGCATCGGGCAACGCCTCCTTGAGTCGGGCGGCGACGCAATCGGTGGGAATCACATCGAAACCGACCCCCGGGCAGGCGATAATACCGGCTTGCTCGATGCGGGCGGCCTGAGCGAAGACATGCTCGAACACCGCCACTTCACCGGTGATGTCCAGATAGTGGGTGCGTGCCCGCAGGCAGCCTTCCAGCATCGCCCGGCTGGTGCGTGAAAACGGGCCGGCGCAGTGCAGCACCAGGTCCACGTCCGCCAGTTCGTCGGCCAGGGTGTCCGGGTCGTCCAGCGCAAAGATCCGGTATTCCAGCCCTTCCTGTTCGGCCAGCGGCGCCACTTTCGCCTCGCGGCGTCCCGCCAGAATTGGCTTCAATCCCTGGCCCCGGGCGGTTCGTGCGATCAGCTCGCCGGTGTAGCCGTTAGCGCCATAGATCATCCAACGCATAGCCATCGCTCCACGGGTTGTGAATTAGGAAAGAGTACTCCCCCGCTACGGTAGATAACACTGCCCGGACCTTTCTACGAAGCGGCCTTTGTGGGAGCGGGCGGGGCCGCTCCCACCAGGCCCGCTCCTACAAGCGCTTCACCCTCAGCGGTGGTTGGTGAATTCCACCACCTGCTGGAAGGTCGGGCGGTTCTGCCAGTGAATCGCCGGCACCGAGGAGAGGCCGATGGCGCGGTGCTGGATGGCGTCGGCGCCTTCGTCGGCGTCCCAGTCGTCCCGGTTCGCCAGACCGCCGAGATCGTCCAGGGCCAGTGTCAGGCTTTCGCCCAAGGCGGCGCGGCAGGCCTCCGCCGTGTCATTGTCGGCGCAGCGCAGCCGCTGGTAAGGCTGCTCGCTCTCGCCCAGGGCCTGTTCCAGCACCCGTTCCAGGTAGCCGTAATAGCCGTTCTGGTAGGCCGAGCCCATCGCGCCGGGGGCGTTGTCGCGACCCACCAGCGACACATTGCCGGTGCCGGTGTCTTCCAGGGCGGTGACCTGCGGCAGCAGCGTCTCGATCATACGGGTGTACCAGGCGTCCATCAGCGCTACTTCCGCCTGGGCGTCGTATTCACCGTCGCCGTCCCGGTCGCGCCGGAACGCGCCGCCGTCCACCCAGGCCCGCATCATCTCCACCACCGAGGCCTCGTCGCCGGTGAGCGGCGTGCTTTGCAGCAACGCCAGGGCCCTGGGCAGCACTTCCTGCCCGCGCAGATCCACCACCGCGGCGTCGCCCATGGCCTCCACCATGTTGGCGCGGGTCACGTTGCCCTGCTGCACCAGCTCCCGCAGGCGCACCTCAAGCATGTCGTTGCGGTGGGCGGAGCTGTAGGTGGCGTTGGCGTCGGCGGCCCACCAGTCCCGCGCCGGGCGGTTGTTCCAGCTGGCCAGGTAACCGCGCTCCGGGTTGGCGTCGTTGGGGTGGGCCTCCAGGTCGATAAAGCCCTGCCAGTCGAACTGGCCGTTGCCCCAGCTGGGCAGCTCCGGATGCACACCGGCGGCGCGGCGCGGGTACAGACCGGAGTGGAAGAAGGCGATATCCCGGTCGTCGATGTAGAACCAGTTGAAGCTGCCGGTGGTGTTGTTGAACACCTCCTGGAAACTGCGCACATCGTGAACGTCGTTGCGGGTGGCTTGCAGGAACGGCAAGGCGGTATCCAGCTCGGCGAAATAGGTGCTGCGCTGACGGGTCAACGCCACCGGCTGGCCGGCCACGGTGGCGAAGCCGATCACCGGGCCGTACTCGGCGGTGCGGATCACCCGGCGCTGCACCGCCACGTTCTGGCCGATGGTGGCCGGGTCGTCGGTGGGCACCGCCAGGTTCCAGCGCGCCGCCCAGCTCTCGTCGATGACATCGAAGGGCCGGCACTGGCCGCCCACCTGGTAGCCACCCTCGCCGTGGGCGGGTGCCTCGCCGGGCTGGCACAGCCGCACCACCCGCACGTCGGTCAGGTCCGAGCTGCCGGAGGTGGCGCTCCAGGCGAAATCCGGGCCGCGCCCGATCACCACGTAGGGCAGGCCCGTGAAGGTCATGCCGCGGCTGTTGATGTCACCGCCGTGCACCGACATTTCCAGCAGCAACTGGGGTACGAAGTAACTGGTTTGCGGGCCGAACACCGCCAGCGGTCGACCGCTGGCGCTGTGTTCCGCGTTCAGCAGCAGGGCGTTGGAGATGGCGTTGGGAAAGCCGTCGCGCAAACCCGCCACGCCCTTGGCCAACTGACCCACCCGCTCGCGCACCGCCAGCCGCTGGGCGTCACTCAGTTCGCCGGGCACGGCGGTGGGTTCGGGGGCGTCGCGCCACAGTTTGTCGATCTCGATGGTGACCCGGGCCCAGCGGGCCGCCAGATCGGTCTGGCCGTCGGGTAGATCGGTCGAGGCCAGCGACAGCAGGCCGCCCAGCAGTTCGCCGACCGCGTCCAGCAAACCGCCCACGGCGCCGGTCCCCGGCAGAGCGGGCACATTGCCGATGGCGGTAGGGCACGTGGGCTGGCCGGGGCGGCCGCAGGGTTCGGTGGTCAGCGGCTGGTAGCTCTGGAAGGAGCCGGCGTCGAACAGCACCGCCCCCGGGAAGCGACCGGCCAGTTCGCCGGACAACGGGCACAGGGTCTCATCGATTTCCGGCGGCGACTGGGTGGCGAAGCGCCGCTCCGTGGTCACCGAGGATTCGCCGTCGGTAGCGTGACGCAGGTCGCGCCACAGTTCACAGGCGGCCTGGTCGGAGCCGGTCTGCTCGCGCAGCGCCTGCAGCAGTAGCACGTTGTCGTGCTCGCCGCCGCCACCGCCGGCGAAGATCCCCTGGATCAGGGTGGCGATGGCCACCACGTCTTCGATCACGAAGGGCTCCAGCTGCACGCCCAGGCCCACGTACTCGATGGGCGCTTTGAGCAGGCCGCTTTGCACGTCTTCCACGTACTTGTTGAGGCCGGCCACATAGTGCACGGCGTCCTGATAGATCTGCGCGCCGTCGTCGCCGAAGCGAGCCACCGCGTTGGCGATCTGTTCCGTGCGGTCCTCCTCGCGGTAGGGCGCGTTCACGGCGATGTCCTGGTCAAAGGAGAAGTCCGCCGGACCGAGGAACTTCGACAGCTCCCCGCGTCCCGCACGGCGCAACACGTCAAGAAGGAACAGGCGGTCCGCGCCGGTCACGTAGCCGGTACCGAACAGCGCGTCCGGGCGGCTGTCGCCGAAAATGTGCGGCACGCCGAAGCGGTCCCGTTTGATCGCCACGCTGCGGTTGCCCGACGTCACGGTGATTTCGCTCTCCCAATCGCCGGCGTCCGGCGCCAACAGCGAGGCGTCCTTGAAGTAATCGGTGAGTTCGCCGTCGGTAAGGTCCTGGGGGCTGCGCACCAGGGCGTCGTAAAGGTCCAGCTGGTCGTCGAAATGCGGCTCTTTGCTGAGTGCCGGCACCAGGCCGGTTTCCGCCACCAGATCGTCGAGCAGCGTGCTGATCAAGTCGGACAGGCCGGGGATGTCGGCGGTCAGGTTGCTCAGGCCGCCGTTGTCGTCCTGCCCGGGGGGCAGGATGTTAAGCACCCGGCCGTAGTCGGCGAACGGCGCGCTCACTTGGGAAGGCCGCTGTTCCGGCAGGGTCGGTTCGGAGGGCTCCTCCGGTTCCGGCTCCGGTGGCGGCGCCGGGTTATTGGGGCTGGGGCCGCCGCCGTCGCTGCCACCGCCACCACCACAGGCGCTGAGAAAAAGCGCCAACAACACGCTGAGCATCAGTCGATGAATCATACCGCCTCCCGATTATTGTTTTATGGGCGTTTCGTGATTGGCGATCAGGTTGGCACGATGGTTCAATTTGCGGGAGGCGAAGCTACAAAAAGCAGCGAATTGCTACCTGCGGTTAAAGAGCAACGGCTTTCATATTGACAGTGCTCAATGGCAAGTTTGATGATGAAATCACCAGGCCGGCCAGGAGGACAACACTATGAATACCGCGGCGATGAATACCGAATGGCGGGACACCCGCCGTTATTGGTGGTTGCTTAGCACGCTGACCATGCTGTTGCCGGTGGGCGCGGTGCTTATGGTGCAACTCACCGGCTGGCCGGTGATGTGGTGGTTCGGCTTTCTGTTCGTGTTCGGGGTGATCCCCCTGTTCGATGTGATCCTCGGCGAGGAAACCGCCAACCCGCCGGAAGACAGGGTCAGTGAGCTGGAGCGGGACCGCTACTACCGCTATGCGGTCTACATTTCCGTGCCGATGCTGTACGGCGCTTTCGTCTACGCCGCCTGGGTGGCGGGCACCTGGGCCCTGCCCTGGTACAGCTATCTGGGGCTGGCGATTTCTACCGGCTGTGCCACCGGCATCGCTATCAATACCGGCCATGAACTGGGCCACAAGAACGACCGCCTGGAAAAGTGGCTGGCCAAGCTTGTTCTCGCTCCGGTGTTCTACGGGCACTTCTTCGTCGAACACAACCGTGGCCATCATGTGCGGGTGTCCACGCCGGAAGACCCGGCCTCGTCCCGTTTCGGTGAAACCTTCTGGGAATTTCTGCCGCGCACCGTGCTGGGCAGCCTCAAATCCGCCTGGCACCTGGAGAAGCAGCGCCTCGAGCGTCAGGGCAAATCGGTATGGCATTGGCGCAACGACAACCTACAGGCCTGGGGCCTGTCGGTTCTGTTATGGGGGGCGCTGATCGTCTGGTTGGGCTGGGCGGTGCTGCCGTTTCTGATTATCCAGAGCCTGTTCGGCTTTCAGCTGCTGGAGGTGGTGAATTACCTGGAGCACTACGGCCTGTTGCGGCAAAAGAAGGAAAACGGGCGTTATGAACGGTGCAGTCCAGAGCATTCCTGGAACTCCAATCGGCGGGTCACCAACATCTTTCTGTATCAGCTGCAGCGCCATTCCGATCATCACGCCTACCCGACTCGCAGCTACCAGGCCCTGCGGCACTTCGACGAATCACCGCAATTGCCCGGCGGCTACGCCTCGATGATTCTGCTGGCGTGGATACCGCCGCTGTGGTTCCGGGTGATGGATCATCGGGTGGTGGCGCACCACAACGGAGACATGACCCGCGCCAACATCAAGCCGTCAATCCGCGACCGGGTGCTCGCCGATTAGTGGTGCTTTTCCAGGTGCGCCAGCACGTTCTCCAGCCGGTCCACCAGCACCTTGTTGATGCTTTTCTCCAGCACCCGGCCCAGCTCGTCGTTGACCACCGCCTCGGCGAGCGGGCGAATGCGGGTGATGAACTCCGCCAGGCGTGCCACGTCCTCGCCCTCGGGCAGGCTGTTGGGGCCGTACTTCTCGTCCACCAGGTGCTCGACGATCATGTCGATAAAACGCTCGGCGAGTTTGTCCACTTCCTGGCGCACCAGCCGCACGTGGGTGAGCACCGCGTCCAGGGGCACGCCGTTTTCCACCAGCTCTTTGCCGGCGTTGTAGATACGTGGGTAGGGCACGCGCAGGCGCATGCCCTCCGGGATCATATAGCCCAGTGATACCGCCTTGGTCATCACCTCCGGGGTGATGTCCTCGCCGAAATCGTCGATCAGATCCTGATAATCCTTGTAGGAAGGCACCTCCGGGTTCTGCCAGGAGGTCACGGCGACTTCCAACCCGAGGATGTCGTTAAGGTCGCGCCCCTGTTCCCAGGCGCTGAGCAGATCGCGGATGTTGTTGAGCGTGTAGCCGCGCTCAAGCAGCGCGCCGATGATCTTCAGCCGCGCCAGATGCACATCGGTGTAAATGCCGGTACGACCGCGCTTTTCCGGCGGCGGCAGCAGGCCCCGGTCCTGATAGGCGCGCACGTTGCGCACCGTGGAGCCGGCTTCGCGGGCCAACTGGTCGATGGTGAACTCCTGGCGCTTTTCCAGCTCCGGAAGTTCGCCCTTGCCCTCGGGCGCGCTTTGCTTAAGGCGGCGCAGAATCGCCGCCGGGGATTTCCGTGAAGAATTCATGAGCGCGATGATAGACCGGTTGCCGGCCCGGTGCCATGGAAGCCGGGTGGCGCGGTCACGGCGCCACGTCCAGACGCGCCAGCCGGCGCGCCAGGCCCGGCGCCCAGCGACCGATCAGACGCATGCCGCTGGCCTCCACGCTCACCGGCACCTCGGCGCGGTTGCCCTGCACCGCGTCGACGATGGCGCGTGCCACCCGGTCGGCGGTGAAGCCGCGCTTGTGATAGAGCCGCTGGGCGGCGTCCCGTCGGCGGGTTTGCTCGTCGTCGTCGACGCCGACGAAACGGGCGCGCCCGGTGATCGGGGTATCAATGATGCCGGGGCAGATCGCCGACACGCCGATGCCCTGATCCGACAATTCCGCGCGCAGACACTCGGTCAGCATCAGCACCGCGGATTTGCTGGTGGCGTAGGCCGGCAGCGCCCGGGACGGCAGATAGGCGGACGCCGAAGACACATTCACGATATGGCCGCTTTTGGCCTGGTCGACCATCTGCCGGGCGAACAGCCGGCAACCGTGAATCACGCCCCACAGGTTGACGTCCAGCACCTGCTTCCAGTCCTGCACGGTGGTGTCCAACAGCGGGCCGGCCAGGCCGATGCCGGCGTTATTGACGACCACGTCCGGGGCGCCCAGCGTCTTGTCCACGTAGCGCGCCAGCGCTTCCATGGAGCGGCTGTTGCCGACGTCGGTCTTGCGGCTCAGGGCCTTGCCGCCGGCGTCCTGGATTTTGCGCGCGGTGCGGGCGGCGGAATCCGCATCGATATCGGTGCACAGGACGGTGGCGCCACGGGCCCCGAACGCCAGCGCGGTCTGCTCGCCGATGCCCGAACCGGCGCCGGTGATCACCACCAGCTTGCCGCTGTCCGGCCCGTCGCCGGCGGTCACCCGGGCCCGCTGCAGGGCGGCGTCGGCGGGCGCACCTTCGATATGCGCGATAAAGGCTTTCAGGTAGCGGGCGGTCAGCGGCGCGTGCCCGAGCAGCGGGCCCCAGTGGCCGGTGTTCAGCTCCCGTCGCCACAACTGGCCGGTCCAGGGCGCGACGCAATCCAGCAGCGCCGGCCCCACGTAGCGGTCACGGCGCGCCACCAGCAGCTGCACCGGCACCGTGGTGCGCCGCTCCCGGGGGTGGAGTAACCGCGGCACCATGTTGGCCCGGTAGAGCGCCACGCCCTGGGCGCCGTCCCGGGTCTGGGTGGCACTGATCGGGGCGTTAACGCCTTCGGTGCGCCTGAGCAGGTCTGGCCAGGCGTCGCCAAGCCCCAGTTTCCAGGCCATCGGGGCCAGGGCGGGAATATGAAAGGCGCCGATGTACCAGCTTTTCGCCAGTTGCCGCAGGCTCGCCGCCAGATCGCCGGCGCCGGTGGCGCGCAGGTTATGGCCGATATGGTCCAGGCAGGGCCCGGACAAACTGGTGTAGGACGCGATGCGTTTTTCCGCGCCCGGTTCGGTGACCGCTTCCCAGGCCTGGATCGAGCCCCAGTCGTGACCCACCAGATGCACCGCGCGGCCCGGGCTCAGGGCGTCGATCACCGCGAACAGATCGTCGCGCAGTTCTTCCAGACGGTAGGCCTGGCGGTCGCGCGGCGAGGACGACGCACCGGCGCCGCGC
The DNA here is from genome assembly GCA_041624875.1 of Alcanivorax sp. Classification (GTDB taxonomy): domain Bacteria; phylum Pseudomonadota; class Gammaproteobacteria; order Pseudomonadales; family Alcanivoracaceae; genus Alloalcanivorax. The sequence continues at coordinate 2,887 of JBFJUC010000066.1, read as the reverse complement.
ACGTCATAGGTGATCAGGTGATAGTCGTCGCCGAGCGCCCTGACCACCGCGTCCCAGACGTCGCTGTTATCCGGGTAGCCGTGCACGAACAGCACCGCCGGGCCGTCCGGGTTGCCCCGCCGGCGGGTCGCCAGATTAATGCCGTCACGGATCACGGTGCGGTGCTGCCACTGTTCCATTGCTTTGTCTCTCGTCGAACGTACTTTTGGAAGGAAACGTTTACACCGTTTGATGTAACAGTCAAACGATGCTGTTGGCCGCCTGACCCGGTCGCGGCGTAGTTTGGGTCAATCAATTGCCGGTCGAATCGAGCGCCGTCTTGTCGTAGTCTTCACGCATTAATGCCGTGCGACCCTTTAGCGTACGGTGGCCCTGCGCATTGATTCAAAAGGAGGAGAGCGTGCCTTTACACCGTCTCACGTCCACGGCCCTTGCCGGTCTGTTGTCCCTGGTCATGCTGCTGCTGGCGGCGCCGTCTTTCGCCCAGGAGGCCGGGGCCGAAAGTGATCCCGCCTACGGCACCCTGGCGGATCTGATCGAAGACGAATCCTCGCGCAACGCTCTGATCGAGGAGCTGCGGGCTCTGCAGGCCGCCCGTGCCAACGTCGATGCGGAAGGTGCGGTCCCCGCGGAACAGATCGCCGCCGAATCCCCCAGTGACCAGAAACCCGAAGAGGTGACGTTCGCCCGTCGCATGGCCGCCACCACCGGTAATCTGGCCGCCAACATGGGCGACCAGTTCGCGGCCCTCGGGGCCGCCCTGGGCGGTCTGGTGGGCGCCGGACAGGCGCGGGCCGACGAAGCCGTGGCCGCTGAGGTGAACCTGCAGGAAGTGGGCGCCGCGGCGGTGAATCTGGCGATTCTGGTGATCGCCACCTTCGTGGTGTTCTTCGTATTGCGCGCCATCGCCTCCCCGGCGTTCCGGGCGTTCAGTGCCTGGGCCCAACGCGGCTCGGAGAAATTCGCGATGCTGCGCACCATCGTCGCGGTGGCGGTCGCCGCCCTGGTGGACGTGATCGTGGTGGGGCTGGCCTATGTCGCCGGCGGCTTTGTGTCCTCGCTGTTGGTGAACGAAGTCAACGCCGACGCCACCCGTCTGGCCCTGTTCCTGAACGCCTTCCTGGTGGTGGAACTGATCAAGGCCGCCCTGCGGATGATGTTCTCTTCCGGTTATGAAGGTCTGCGGCTGATGCCGGTGGGCGCCGGTCAGGCCCGCTATGCCAACCGCTTCCTGGCCAATCTGGCCGGCTTTATCGGTTACGGCATGCTGGTGCTGGTGCCGATTCTGAACTTCCATATGTCCCCGGTGCTGGGCACCGCCGTGGGCACCCTGGTGATGCTGCTGGCGCTGTTCTACGCGGTGGCGGTGATTCTCAAGAAGCGCACCGTGATCCGTGACCGGCTGCTCGACAAAGCCGACGCGACCAGCGGCCCCGGCCGGGTGGCGCTGGGCGTCAGTGCCCGCCTCTGGCACCTGGCCGCTCTGGCCTATGCGCTGATGGTATTCGCGGTCACCGTGATTAACCCGGAAACCGCGCTGCCCTATGTCGCCATGGCGACCTTGGAAACACTGATTTACGTCGGCGCGGGCCTGCTGGTGTCGGTGGTGCTGACGCAGCTGATCGGCAAGGAAATCCAGCTTTCCGAGCGGGTTAACGAAAAGCTGCCGCGCTTGCAGGCGCGGGTGAACACCTACGTACCCACCGGCCTGAAGGTGATCCGTGCTCTGATTCTGGCGCTGGTGGTGATTCTGTCCCTGGACGCCTGGGAGGTGTACGACCTGGCCGCCTGGTACGCCACCGCCGCCGGAGCGCACACCGTCGGCGTGGTGCTGCATATTCTGATCATTCTGGCGGTTGCCGCGGCGGTCTGGATCGGCATCGCCAGCCTGCTGGAACACAAGCTAACCCCGGCCGAAGGCGCCGACCCGGCCACGGTGGCCCGCGCCAACACCTTGATGGGCCTGTTTCACACCACCCTGGCGATCGCCATTATCATCATGACGCTGATGATCGTGCTGGCGGAAATCGGCATCAATATCGGCCCGCTGATCGCCGGCGCCGGTGTGCTCGGCCTGGCCATCGGTTTCGGTGCCCAGAAGCTGGTCCAGGATGTGATCACCGGTGTCTTCATTCAGCTCGAAAACGCCATGAACACCGGCGACTTCGTCACCGCCGGCAGCAATTCCGGTACGGTCGAGCGGGTCGGCATCCGCTCGGTGGCGCTGCGTGACCTGGCCGGCACCTACCACATCGTGCCGTTCTCCTCGGTGGACGCGGTGTCCAACTACACCCGCGAATACGGCAACCATGTAGGCGAATACGGCATCGGCTACCGCGAGAGCATCGACGACGCCATTGTCCAGCTGGAAGCCGCCTTCGAGGAGCTCAAGGAAGGGCCGCACAAGGACAACATCCTGGCGCCGATGACGGTGGCCGGTGTGACCGCCCTGGCCGACAGCTCGGTAAATATCCGCGTGGTGATCAAGGCCGCGCCGGGTATGCAGTGGGCCGTGGGCCGTGCCTACAACCGGCTGGTCAAGATCTACTTCGACAAGGCCGGCATCGAGATTCCGTTCCCGCACACCACGCTGTACTTCGGCGAGGACCGGGACGGCAATGCGCCGCCGGCCAATGTGCGCATGCTCGGCGACGAGCGTGTGGTGGATACTCAGCCGGGCAACGGCCCGTCCGCCGACCGCTCCGAGTAACCCGCTCCTGTGCGAGCGGGCCCCGCCCGCGAAAGGGTGGCTTTAGCCACCCGGCGGGATGCCAGAGACTTCTCTCTCCAGAGAGCCCGCGCCGGGATCGGGTGGGCCCGTCCAGGACACGCTGCAAGTACATCCCTGTAAGCTCGACTTTGGCCTTCCCTGGCCAAAGACGGTCCT
>JBFJUC010000065.1:0-11253 GCA_041624875.1 Alcanivorax sp. | reverse complement strand
CTGGTGGCGGACGGGGAAGTGACCGCCGCCGAACTGCTGGAGCTGGCCATCGCCCGTGCCGAGGCGGTGAACCCGGCCCTCAACGGCCTGATCATTCCGCTATACGACCAGGCCCGGGAGCAGGCGGCGGGCGCCTTGAGCGGCCCCCTGGCCGGGGTGCCCATGCTCACCAAGGACCTGTTCCAGGAGATCGGCGGCGCGCCCAACTATCAGGGTAACAAGGCCCTCAAGCAGGCCGACAACCATGCCGCCGTGGATTCGGAACTGGTGCGCCGCTGGAAGGCGGCCGGGGTGGTGCTGTTCGGGCGCACCAACACGCCGGAACTCGGCGCCAAGGGCATCACCGAGCCGGAGGCGTTCGGCGTCACCCGCAACCCCTGGAACACCGACCACACCCCGGGTGGCTCATCGGGCGGCTCGGCGGCCCTGGTGGCGGCGGGCGTGGTGCCGTTCGCCGGTGCCAACGACGGCGGCGGCAGCATCCGCATCCCCGCCGGCTGCTGCGGCCTGTTCGGCCTCAAGCCGGGGCGCGGGCGCACCCCCTGGGGGCCCACCTTCAGCGAAGCCATGCACGGTATTTCCATGAACCATGTAGTGACCCGTTCAGTGCGCGATTCGGCGGTGTTGCTGGACGCTACCCAGGGCGAGGAAGTGGGCAGCCTGTTCCGCATCGCGCCGCCGGAGCGCAGCTACCTGAGTGAACTGGAAAGCGACCCCAAGCCGTTGCGCATCGCGTACTCCACCACCTCGCCGATTGACACCGAGGTGGACCCGGAAGCCGTCGCCGCGGTGGAGGACGCCGCCCGTCTGCTGGAATCCCTGGGCCATAAGGTGGAGCAGGCGTCGCCGAAAATGGACATGCTGGCGATGAGCATGGACTGGCTGTCCATGTGGTTCGCCAACTGCGCCGCCAATGTGGACTGGGTGAAGGAGCAGACCGGCTGCGGCAACGAGGGGTTCGAGCTGGACACCCTGGCGATGGCCGCGTTCGGCCACGCCACCTCGGCGCCGGACTATGTGCGCTGCTACCAGCGCTGGCAGGGGTATTCCCGGGCGCTGGCGGAATTCCACCAGCAGTACGACCTGTGGCTGACGCCCACCCTGGCGTTGCAGCCGGCGCGCATCGGCGCCTCGGAAACCCCGGCCTGGCAGCAGCGGATGCTCAAGGTGATTCTCAAGGTGGGCGCCGAGAAGTTGGTGATGAAAACCGGCTTGGTGGAACAGATGGTGAAAGAAAACCTGAAGTACGTGCCGTTCACCCAGCTCGCCAACGTGACCGGTGTGCCGGCCATGTCGGTGCCGCTGCACTGGTGTAAGAGCGGCTTGCCGCTGGGCGTGCAGCTGGTCGGCGACCACGGCAGCGAGGGCATGCTGTTCAAACTGGCCGGTCAGCTGGAGCGGGCGCGGCCCTGGTTCAATCGCATGCCGGAGCTGTAGCCGGGCTCAGGCCCCTTCGCCCTGCGGGAGCGGCGGCCACCAGGCCTGAATGCGGTGCTCCGACACCGCCGCCAGGTCGCCGAACTGCAGCAGCACGAACTCGCTTTGCGTGGGGCGGAAGAACAACTGATCGCCGGGCGCCAGCTCGGTGGCCGGCGAGCCGTTGTACATCATCTGGTTGGTGCTGGCGCCGTACAGGTCGTTGCGGCGGATGCCCGGTGGCGACACCGGCGCCGCTTTCCAATAGCCGCCGTAGATGAAATAGGTGCGCCGCCGGTTAGGGTCCCACAGGGCCCAGGCGTCGCCCAGCGGCAGTGGCCCGGGCAGGGTCAGCCCGTCCAGCTTTTTGAGCACCGGCGCGGCGATAAAGGCGGCCGGCTCGAAGTCCTTCAGACTGGGCACGTCGAAATCCGAGGGCTTGACCAGGCAAGAGCCGGCCGCCAGTTCGTTGAGCGGTGTTTCGTCGCCGTGCAGCGTGAAGGTGGGGCTGCCGGCGCCGTTGAAGGTGAGCGGCGTTTCCCGCAGATCCGGGGCGGCCTGATAAAGCCGGTCGATAAAACTCTGATACACCGCCTGGGCCTTGCGCAGGCTGTCGTCGCGGCTTTCCACCAGGTCCGGCAGCTTGCCCACATGGGCGTCGTAGCCCATGAAGCCGGCGAATTCGAGATGGCGCGGGTGGGTGACGATGCGCTCGAGCAGCGCATCCAGTTGCCGGGGCTCGGTGAGCCCGCCGCGATGCAGGCCCACGTCGATTTCCACGTTGATGCGCAGGCGGCGGTCCAGCCGCCGGGCCAGCGCCAGGTATTCTTCCAGCCGCGTGTCGCTGTCGATCAGCCATTGCAGCTGGCGGTCCGGGTCGAAGCCGGCGTCCTCCGGCAGCTCCTCATAGAAACGGGCGGCGGCCTGCACCGGCATGGGTTTCCCCAGCAGCAGGTCGCAGCCGGGCTCCGCCTCGGCCATGGCGTTGATGAACGGCTGGTGGAACACCATCACCCGATCGGTGCCGGTCTGCGCCATCACTTCCCGGATCAACGGGACGCTGGGCAGTGATTTGGCGACGATGCGGTAGGCGCGGCCCGGCGGCAATGCCTGATTGAGCCGGCGGCAGTTGGCCGCCAGCCGCTGTCGGTCGATGAACAGCAACGGGCGGCCGGGTCCGCTGTCGCGGAACAGGGTGTTGTAGGGCTGGAAATAAGCGCCGTGGGGGCCGCCCTGGTCGCCGGGCTTGAGCCACCAGGCCGCCGCCAGGCCACCGCCCAGGGCGAGCAGGAAAGTGCGCCGCTTCATGCCGCCGTTCCTTTGCCGTCGATGCCGAACAGATGCTTGAGGTGATCATTGAGCAAACGTCCGCGCGGGTCCAGTTCGCGGCGCAGAGCGAGGAAGTCGTCGAAGCGCGGGTACAGCTCGCGCAACTCATCGGCGCCCAAGTTGTGCAGCTTGCCCCAGTGCGGGCGGCCCCGGTGCCGGCGAAGCACCGGCTCGGTGGCTCGGAACAGCGGGGTGGCGTCCTGCTTGAAATACTGGTGGATGGACAGGCTGGCCCCGGCCCGGCCGCTGAACATGGACAGCAGGGTGTCGTCGGCGGCGCTGTAGCGGAACTCAATCGGGAAGAACACATTGATGTCCTGCTTGCGGATCACCTCGCAGACTTCCTGCAGGCATTCGATGCCCTTGGCCGCCGGCACCGTGTATTCCATCTCGTTGAAGCGCACCGTGCGACGGTTGGCGTAGATCTTGTGGGCCGGCCCCCGGCGTTTGTTTTCCTCGACGAAAAAAGTCACCAGCTTCTGCATGGTGCCGGTCATCCAGCCGGCGCGCATGCAAAGCTCGCAGACGGTCTCCAGCAGGTCGTTGCTGTCGTCCTGTTCGAGATCGTCCTCGGGGTTGTCGGTGAGCGACATGGTTTTGACGATGGCGGTGCCGCCTAGCGGAAAGGCGAAGAACTCAATGTTGCGGAAGTTATCTTTTTCTTTATCGACGAAATCCATGGCCTCGCCCAAGGGCAGCGTCCAGGTGTGTTCTTCCAACCGGTAGGCCGGGGCGCTGTCCAGGGTGACCGAGGTGACCAGGCCCAGGGCTCCCAGGCCGCAGCGGGCCGCCTGGAAACGGTCGCCGTCGTTATGATCGAGACGGTGCAGGGTGCCTTCGCTGTCCATCAGCTCCAGGCCCGCCACCTGATCGGACAAACACGGCAGGCCCAGGCCGGTGCCGTGGGTGCCGGTGGCGATGGCCCCGGCCAGTGACTGCAGGTTGATGTCCGGTTCGTTGATCAGGCTGCGCCCTTCGCTCCAGGCCTCGCGGCTGGCCTGGGCGATGCGGGTGCCGGCGCCGAAACGCAGGGCGCCGGCGTCGACGCTGCGCAGGCCGTTGAGGGCTTCCAGGGACACCAGGGTGTCGCCGGTGGGCACCACGGCGCTGAACGAGTGGCTGCCGCCGAACGGGCGCACCGTCCCCGTGGTATTGGCGAGCAGGCGGGCCAGGGCGGCTTCGTCCGCCGGGTAGGCCAGGTTGCGTGGCCGGGCGGTCTGGTTGCCGGACCAGTTCTGCCAGCTGGCGCGTTCATCCTGTGACGCGGCACTGGCTTGCCCGGCGCCGGCCAGGGACGGCACGGCGGCGGCACCGGCGGACGCGGCCAGCGCTTTCAGGAAGGCGCGGCGGGGAAGTCGTTGCAGCATGACGGCGGAGTCCTTTCAGCTATTGTTGTACCGGCGCCCGCCGGAGCGACGCCTTTTTTCTTATGGTACTGACGTACCATTAAAGTGCAATAGCTTACTGCAATTCCTGTGGCCGGGCCGTCAATTCACGGAAAGGGTTGTCCGGTGAGGCTCTCCGATAGCGCCCAGAGACGCTGTCCTTTTTCCGGATCCATGGCGTAGCGGCGCGGGCGTGCTTCCCGTGGCGGGCCGACCGCTTCTTTAAGACGGGCGGGGCCGTAGTAGTGGCCGCCCTCCGCCTGAGGTGCGGTGGCGGCGTAGAGTGTCGGCCAGGCGCCTTTTTCGGCGCTCTGGGTCATCAGCGGCCAAAGCCAGCGCACCACGCGCCCGATGCCCAGCGGTGTTTCCTCGGCGATGCCCGGGCCGGCCAGGTTGGTGCTGGCGATGCCCGGGTGGCACGCCAGCGAGCGGGTCTGCGCCCCGCTGCTTTGCAGGCGCCGGTCCAGTTCCACCGCGAACATCAGGTTCGCCAGCTTGGCCTGGGCGTAGGCCCTTTGGCGGCCGTACTGGCCTTCCAGGTGGATATTATCGAAGTGGATACGACCGCCCCGGTGGGCGATGCTGCTGACGGTAACGATCCGCGAGCCGGGCACGTCGCGCAGTGCCGGCAGCAGCAGGGCGGTGAGCGTGAAATGGCCGAGATGATTGATGCCGAACTGGCGTTCGAAGCCGTCTTCGGTGCGGCCCTCCTCCAGCCACATGATGCCGGCGTTGTTCAGTAACAGGTCCAGACGCGGGTATTCGGCCAGGATTTCCCCGGCGGCTTTTTTGACGCTGGCCTGGCTGCCCAGGTCCAGCTCCACGATGCGCACGTTGGCGTCGGCGGGTAGCCTGGCCCGGGCGGCACGGGCTTTTTCCAAGTTGCGGCACGCCATGATCACGGTGGCGCCTTTTGCCGCCAGATGCCGGGCGGCTTTGAAACCGATGCCGCTGTTGGCGCCGGTAATCACGGCGACGCGACCGCTTTGATCGGGAATCTCGGACGGGTTCCAGGGCATGGGATCTCCTTGACGGTTTGCCGGCGTTCAGTCCAGGCCGAGTTCACTCCACATTTCATCGACCCGCTGTTTAACATCCTCGTCCATGCTAATCGCCCGGCCCCACTCTCGCGTGGTCTCGCCGGGCCATTTACTGGTCGCGTCCAGACCCATCTTCGAGCCCAGCCCGGCCACCGGCGAGGCGAAGTCGAGATAGTCGATGGGGGTGTTCTCCACCAGCACGGTGTCCCGGGCCGGGTCCATGCGGGTGGTGATCGCCCAGATCACGTCCTTCCAGTCGCGGGCGTTGACGTCGTCGTCGCAGACGATCACGAACTTGGTGTACATGAACTGGCGCAGGAACGACCACACCCCCATCATCACGCGCTTGGCGTGGCCCGCGTATTGTTTCTTCATGGTCACCACCGCCATGCGGTAGGAGCAGCCCTCCGGCGGCAGATAGAAATCAACGATCTCCGGAAACTGCTTTTTCAGGATCGGCACGAAAATTTCGTTCATCGCCACCCCCAGCACGGCCGGCTCGTCCGGCGGTCGTCCGGTGTAAGTGCTGTGATAGATCGGGTCGCGACGGTGGGTGATGCGCTCCACGGTGAACACCGGGAAGCGTTCCACTTCGTTGTAATAGCCGGTGTGATCGCCGAACGGGCCTTCGTCGGCGTACTCGCCGGGGTGCAGATGGCCTTCCAGTACGAACTCGGCGCTGGACGGGACCTGCAGGTCTGAGCCCAGGCATTTCACCAGTTCCGTGCGCGAGCCGCGCAGCAGGCCGGCGAAGCCGTACTCGCTGAGCGTGTCCGGCACCGGCGTCACCGCGCCGAGGATGGTGGCCGGGTCGGCGCCCAGGGCCACCGCCACCGGAAACGGCTCGCCGGGGTGCTGTTGCTGCCATTCCTGGAAATCGAGCGCGCCGCCGCGGTGGCTGAGCCAGCGCATGATCAGCTTGTTGCGGCCGATCAGCTGCTGGCGGTAGATGCCCAGATTCTGGCGTTCCTTATTGGGCCCGCGGGTGATCACCAGCGGCCAGGTGACCAGCGGACCGGCGTCGCCGGGCCAGCAGGTCTGGATCGGCAGTTGGGTGAGGTCCACATCGTCGCCTTCGATAACGTGTTCCTGGCAGGGCCCCGAACCGCTCACCTTGGGGTTCATGCTCAGCACCTTGCGGAAGATCGGCAGCTTCTCCCAGGCGTCGCGGAAGCCCTTGGGCGGCTCCGGTTCCTTCAGGAAGGCCAGCAGCTCGCCCAGCTCGCGCAGCTCCTCCACCGACTCCCGGCCCATGCCCAGCGCCACGCGCCGCTCGGTGCCGAACAGATTCCCCAGCACCGGGATCGACGACCCCTTGGGGTTCTCGAACAAAATCGCCGGACCGCCCGCCTTCAGCGTGCGGTCGCAGATCTCCGTCATCTCCAGGCGCGGGTCCACCTCGCGGGTCACCCGCTTCAGTTCGCCCAGATTCTCCAGTTGCTGAATAAAGTCGCGCAGGTCGCGGTATTTCATCAATCCAATCTCGCCGGCTGCAAGGTGGCGGCAGTATAGCAGCCGACCCGCCGTCTCCGGCGCTGATCACATGGACAGTAGCATTGGTATGGCAAACAAAGAGGTCGCGCGATTGGGGCGGCCCCTTGGTGAGAGGCTTGTAACTTTATGAAGCGTCTGGTTTATTCGGTTTCATATCAAAACCAAGTGCCGGGATAGGACGCGGGCGCGTTTATTGGGTATTCGAGCCGGCGTCCTAATACCTGTTACATCTATAAGGAATGTAGCCCATGAGGTTTTTTGAGAAAAAAGGTGGCACTTCATTTGATTCCGAAGAGGCAGAGAGACTACTGAGAGAGCAGATCGATCTCAGTACAACGGCCCAAATTCCCACCAAGACCATAAAAAAGAATCTTGGTTTTATATTGTGCGAGTCTGAATTTGAGCACGCATACGTCAAAAATTCTGACGCTTTTAGTGATGCAAGATTGACTGCTCTTCTAGGTTTATCGGAAAAGGCATTAAAGCTGGGGCAAATTCAATAGTCGGTTTGGATATCAAGGTTGGCGTAACAATCGCGGCAAGCTCAATCATTTCGGTATCAGGAAATGCGGTGGTTGTTGAGTGATCGTGCTAGGGGCAAGATATAAAAATGCGGTCAACCAAATGTCAAAAGCGTACCTATTTTGGTTCCCTCCGCTGCGCTCTGGATCCGGTTACCTTCAACGTTATGTGTCTTAGTAGATCGAGAGTTAGATGAAAGATTGGAAGCCACAATTAAAAGATGGCTCTGAGTGGGTTGATCACGAAGACTGCATTATCGGTGATGAACAGGGTCTTCGTAATTTAATCAGCGCTTACGAAGCCGCCATAGAAAATGGCGAGTGCTACGGAGACGGTCTTGGCGACTATGTGGGAGTCAAGAAGCTTGCTGCTTGCTGGTTTAGAGACCCGTTCGACTCTCCACGAACTCGCTTCGCGAACTACGGCCTTGCAGTTTTTCTGGTCGCTGTCGCTGGGCTTGTTCTTATCGGACTGGCTACGGTTTTTTCGTGGCTGTTCTGAGCAAACACATAACCAGTGCATTAAGTTCGTTCCGGCCCGGCTGGCCTTCACCGGACGCCCTGGTCGGGCGCGGCTTATGCAGTCGTTATGCGTTAATGGGATAAAGCGATGCCTGAAATAGTATTTTTTGTCTTTTTCTTCGCTGTCTTGGGTTGGGTGCTCTTTGCATTTTTCACCAAGCGAGGGAAAGGAATCATGTTCGGTGGGCGCATAATAAAGACCTACGATGGTGTGTCCGCAAAGCGAAGATTGTTCTCAAATAAAGTGAAGGTGCATGCGGTGGACGGTGGCTCCGTGCGGTTTGTTGCCTTGGAAATTTCAGTATCATCATTTGGCAGCTATCAGATGATTCCTGTTACTTTTCCAGCTAGTGATGCTCGTCGATTAGCAGCGCTGCTCATTGAGGCAGCTGAACATCAAGAAAAAGCCTAAAAATTGGTTAGACCCCTTGCGTGTGATGGCTCTCTATCGGACGGCCTTCGTGGCCTGGCGCTGTTTTGATAACAGAAAGGAAGAAATATGAAGAATCGAAGGGATGCGATTATGTTTGGTGTGACGCTTGCAGTCACCAGCCAGATTTTTTATGTGATTCCGTTCTTCAAAAACAAAGATAGTATGGCGATATTGCCATTTCTATTTTTTTATTCTGTTTCTATTGCCGGGTATTTTTGGCTTCCTTTCTGGTCAGTCATTTTCAAGGCTGCCGAAACGGAATAAGCATATTCTTTTCGCGGGCCCTATGACCTTCGTCATCTCGCATCAAGTCTCACAATATATCGGGCTTTACGAAAGCATGTCGCTGGCAGTATTGGTGGTTGTGTTTTTGGCATCGTTAGTAATGGGGTGGCGATTGTCGTTGGTCTCGAATAAGACAGAGGCCAGGCATCAGACGGGCGAATAGTGTCTGCTTGTTCAGCTTCGCGCCATCTTCATGACCCATCCTGTAACCAGGACTCCAGAATGTTAAAAACAGACAGGGGTCAAAGGAATGCGTATTCACAGGTTCGGGGCGGGCGCCGCCGTTATGGGGGTGTTCTGGGCGGTGTCTTCGCCAGTGAGCGGCCATCAGTTGCAGCCGGTCAACGTGGCCGGGGACTCCCAGCAACAGCCACCGCCGGTGGCGGCCTCGGAGGGCCGGGTGGACGGCGACGAGTTGCGCACCCGCCCGATTCTCAGAACCGGCGAGGTGATGGAGACGGTACCCGGGCTGATCGCCACCCAACACTCCGGTAGCGGCAAAGCGAACCAGTACTTTCTGCGAGGCTTCAACCTCGATCACGGCACCGACTTTAATACCTCGGTGGACGGCATGCCCGTGAACATGCCCACCCACGGGCACGGCCAGGGCTACACCGACATCAATTTCCTGATTCCGGAAATGATCGACGACGTTTATTACCGGAAAGGGCCCTATTACGCCGGCGTGGGCGATTTCTCCGGCGCCGGTAGCGCCGATATCCGCACGCGTACTCGCGCCGAGGGGCAGCGCTTGAAGCTCACCGCCGGCGGTGATGATTATTATCGCGCGTTGTTCTACGGCGGCAGCGAAGTGGGTGAGGGCGACCTGGTGTACGCTCTGGAAAGCCAGACCTACAACGGCCCCTGGGAAGACATCAGCGAGGATGTGGAAAAGTACAACGGCCTGCTTCGCTACGGCTGGAACCAGGGGGGCACCCGTTACACCACCACGGTGATGGCGTACAGCAACCGCTGGAACAGCGCGGATCAGATTCCTCAGCGCGCGGTGCGTTCCGGCCTGATTGACGAACTGGGCTCCCTGGACGAGGACGCGGGGGGCGAGAGCGAGCGGTATTCCCTGTCGTTGTCTTGGAGCAACCCGCGCCATCAGGGCACCGTTTACGCCATCGACTACGGCCTCAATCTCTGGTCCAACTTCACCTACTTCCTGGACGATCCGGTCAACGGCGACGAGTTCGAGCAGGTCGACGAGCGTGGCGTCTACGGCGGTGAGGTGTCGTTCAACAACGATCTGCGCTTGGCCGGCATGCCGGTGACCGGCCGCTGGGGGCTGCGTCTTCGTCACGACGACATCCGCGATGTGGGGCTGTTCAGCAGCGCCGGGCGGCAGCGCATCGGCACCGTGCGTCGCGATGAGGTGTCGCAAACCGCCGCCGGGGTGTTTGGCAGCCTGGAGTTCCAGATTGCCGAGCGTTGGCGGGCCACCGCCGGTCTTCGCTATGACCACTATTACTTCGACGTGAACGACCGCGCCGGCATCAACGAGAACGGCGTCGATCTGTCCGCCAATTCCGGCAACGCGGATGACGGCATCGTCAGCCCTAAATTCAGCCTGGTGTGGTTAGCCAGCGAGGCCGCCGAGTACTACCTCTCCAGCGGCTTTGGTTTCCACAGTAACGACGCCCGGGGTACCACCATCGAGGTGGACCCGTTGGACGGTTCGGCGGCGGACAAAGTGGATCCACTGGTGCGCTCGCGCGGCGAAGAGCTGGGCGCGCGTTTCTACCCGACACGCAACCTGGAGATGTCGCTGGCGTTATGGCAATTGCGCCTGGATTCGGAATTGCTGTTCGTGGGTGACGCCGGCAACACCGAGGCGGGCCGGCCGAGCCTGCGGCGCGGGGTGGAGTTCAATGTGTTCTATAACCCCACCGACTGGCTGTCCCTGGATCTGGAGCTGGCGGCCACCCGTGCCCGCTATCGGGATGATGAGCCCGGCGAAGGGGATTATGTGGAAGGCGCGCCCAACCGCGTGATCGGCGCCGGCGCCCACTACCACAGTGGCCACTGGTTCGGCGGCTACCGTATTCGCCATCTCGGCCCGCGTCCGCTGGATTCGTTCTCCGATCAGGAGTCTTCCAGCACCACCATTCAGAACGTCAAGGCGGGCTGGCGTGGCGGCGATTGGGAACTGGCGGTGGAGGTGCTGAACCTGGCCGATTCCGGCGACCACGATATTGATTACTTCTATGCGTCGCGCCTGCAGGGCGAGCCGGCGGGCGGCGTGGAAGATCTGCACTATCATCCGATTCTGCCGCGCACCTGGCGGCTGAGCGTGCAGCGCGCGTTCTAAAATCGGTCCTGAACGCAAAAAGCCCCGGCATGTGCCGGGGCTTTTTTGTGTGGCTCCGTTGCCGGTGCCGGCGCGATTACTTGCGCTTCATGGAGTCAAAGAATTCCGCATTGGTCTTGGTTTGCTTCATACGGTCGATCAGGAATTCCATGGCGCCGATTTCGTCCATCGGGTGGAGGACCTTGCGCAGAATCCACATCTTCTGCAGCTCGTCCTCGCTCACCAGGCGTTCTTCGCGGCGGGTGCCGGAACGCTTGATGTTCATGGCCGGGAACACGCGCTTTTCCGCCACTTTGCGGTCCAGGTGCAGTTCCATGTTGCCGGTGCCTTTGAACTCCTCGTAGATCACTTCGTCCATTTTGGAGCCGGTTTCCACCAGGGCGGTGGCAAGGATCGTCAGGCTGCCGCCTTCCTCGATGTTCCGCGCCGCGCCGAAGAAGCGCTTGGGCTTTTCCAGGGCGTGGGCGTCGACACCACCGGTGAGCACCTTGCCGGAGCTCGGCTGCACGGTGTT
>JBFJUC010000064.1:0-11300 GCA_041624875.1 Alcanivorax sp. | reverse complement strand
CAGGGCGCTGGCGGACAGTGGGTACGGCGTGGAGCCGGCGGATCCGCCCCCCGAACCATCGAATCACGATGATGAGCCTGCCGGCGACGGCAATCTGCAACTGGCGATTACCGGCGCCACCTGCGCCTCCTGCGTGCGCAGCATCGAAACCGCCTTGGGCGATGTGCCCGGCGTCCGCGACGCCAGCATGAACCTGGCCGACCACAGCGCTCGGGTGAGCGGCCAGGCATCGCCGAAGGATCTGATCCGCGCGGTGGAAAGCGCCGGCTACGGCGCCAGCGTGATCGACGACCCGCGCCGCGCCGACCAGGAACGCGAGGAGCGCGAGCAGGCCCACTACCGGCAACTGCTGCGCCACACCGGCTATGGCCTGGGCGTGGGCGCGCCGTTGATGCTGTGGGGCCTGCTCGGCGGCAGCATGACGGTGCAACCGGGCACCTGGAGTCAGGCGGCGTGGCTGGCCGTGGGGCTGGTCACCCTGGCGGTGCTGGCCATCCCCGGCCGCCCCTTTTTCACGGGCGCCTGGAAGGCGCTGCGCCACCACAACGCCAATATGGACACACTGATCGCGCTGGGCACTGGCACCGCCTGGCTGTACTCCATGGCGGTGGTGCTGGTGCCGGCGGTGGTTCCGGAAGCGGCCCGCCACGTTTACTTCGAAGCCAGCGCCATGATCATCGGCCTGATCAGTCTCGGCCAGGCCCTGGAGGTGCGCGCCCGGGGAAAAACCAGCGCCGCCGTGAAGCATTTGCTGGATCTGCGCGCCAAAACCGCCCGCGTGCTGCGGGACGACGGCGAGCAGGACCTGCCGGTGGAACAGGTGGTGGCCGGCGACCGCATCCGCGTGCGCCCCGGCGAGAAAATCGCCGTGGACGGCGAGGTGGAAGAAGGCAGCAGCCGGCTGGACGAATCCATGCTCACCGGTGAGCCGATGCCAGTGGCCAAGGGCCCTGGCGACAGCGTCGCCGCCGGCACCCTGAACGAGGGCGGCACGCTGATCTACCGGGCCACCCGGGTGGGCGCGGACACCGCTCTGGCGCGGATCATCGAGCTGGTGAAAAAAGCCCAGGGTACCAAGCCGCCAATCGGACGCCTGGCGGACCAGGTGTCCGCGGTGTTCGTACCCACCATCATGCTGATCGCGGTGGCCGCCGCCCTGGTCTGGTTCAATTTCGGCCCTCAGCCGCCGCTCTCCCACATGATGGTGGCCGCCACCACGGTGCTGATCATCGCCTGCCCCTGCGCCCTGGGCCTGGCCACGCCCATGTCGGTGATGGTGGGCGTCGGTAAGGCGGCCGAGTACGGCATTCTGATTCGCCAGGGCGAGGCGCTGCAGACCGCCGCCGACCTGGGCACCGTGGTGTTGGATAAAACCGGCACCATCACCGAGGGGCGCCCGGCGCTGACGCGAGTGCTGGCCGCCGACGGCGAAGCTGAAGATGACATTCTGGCGCTGGCCGCCGGCCTGGAAGCCGGCTCCGAACACCCGCTAGCGCGGGCAATTCTCGCCGCCGCCGAGGCGCGCGGCCTGCCGCCAAGGACCGCCAGTGACTTCCAGGCGCTCAACGGCAAGGGCGTCAGCGCCCGCGTCGACGGCGCCACCCTGCGGCTAGGCAACCGCCGCTGGCTGGAACAGGAAGGGGTGACCCTGGCGCTCGAAAATCAAGCCGCCGAGCTCAGCAAGGACGCCGCCACGCCGCTGTTCCTGGCCCGCGACGGCAACGTCATCGGCGTATTGGGCGTCGCCGACCGCATCAAGGAGGACGCCGCCGAGGCGATCCGCCGGCTGCGCGAACGCGGCCTGCGGGTGATCATGATCACCGGCGATATTCAGGCCAGCGCCGACGCCATCGCCCGTCAGGCCGGCGTTGACGAGGTGCTCGCCGAGGTGCTGCCGGAGGACAAGGCCCGCGAAGTGCAGCGGCTGCAGCAGGACGGTGCCAAAGTCGCCATGGTCGGTGACGGCATCAACGACGCCCCGGCGCTGGCGCAGGCCGACGTGGGCTTCGCCATCGGCACCGGCACCGACGTGGCGATCGAATCCGCCGCGATCAC
The DNA here is from genome assembly GCA_041624875.1 of Alcanivorax sp. Classification (GTDB taxonomy): domain Bacteria; phylum Pseudomonadota; class Gammaproteobacteria; order Pseudomonadales; family Alcanivoracaceae; genus Alloalcanivorax. The sequence goes on along the minus strand of JBFJUC010000064.1, from coordinate 9,245 downwards.
GCTGATGAGCGGCTCACTGCACGGCGTCGCCGATGCCATGGCGATCTCCCGGTCTACGGTGACGAATATCAAGCAGAACCTGTTCGGCGCCTTTGTCTACAACAGCCTGGGCGTACCGCTGGCCGCTGGCGCGCTCTACCCGTTCACCGGCTGGCTGCTCAGCCCGGTGATCGCCGGCGCCGCCATGTCGCTGAGCTCGGTGACCGTGGTCAGCAACGCCAACCGGCTGCGCTTCTTTAAGCCCGACAAAGCGGATCGCCGCACAGCGGATAGGAGTAATGAATCATGATCTGGTTGATCAATCTGTCCGGCCTGGCGCTGATGGCACTGATCGTCTGGTGGTTCTGGCTTTCCGGTGCCGGCAAGGCCCGGCGCGCCACTCACGGCACGGTGGATATCATCGTCGACGACGGGGTCTACGAACCGGCGGTGATCGAAAGCAACGCCGGCGAGCCGCTGTCGCTGCGCTTCGAGCGCCGCGACGCCAGCCCCTGCGCCGAACAGGTGGTGTTCCATGGCCTCGACGTCAGCGAATACTTACCCGTGGGGGAGACCACCACGGTGACGCTGACGCCGGAGCAACCGGGCACCTACCGCTTTACCTGCCAAATGAATATGTACCAGGGCAAACTGATCGTTCACTGACACGAGGATGTAACCATGAAGCGCTTACTGACCGCCGCCGGCCTGCTGGTGGCCAGCTCCCTGGCCGTCGCCGAGGCCCCGGAGGCCGGCACTCTGGACCTGTATAAATCGCCGACTTGCGGCTGTTGCGAAAAATGGGCGGACCATATGCGCGACAACGGTTTCGACGTAGTCACCCATGAAGTGCACAACCTGCAGCCGATCAAGGAAAAAGCCCGGCTGCGTCCGGGTCTCGGCTCATGCCATACCGCCTTTATCGACGGTTACGCCATCGAAGGCCATGTGCCCGCCGGTGACGTGAAGCGGCTGCTGGAAGAAAGACCCGACGCCCACGGCCTGACCGTGCCCGCCATGCCTGTCGGGTCCCCCGGCATGGAAATGGGAGACCGCCAGGACGACTACCAAGTACTGCTGTACGGGGAGACCGGCGTGCGGGTGTACGCCGAACATCCTTAGTTGCCTGGCCGCCAAAGAGCGTCGCGCGACGACACTGAAGGGACGCCGGCCATGGAACGGTGGCGGCGGCCCGACCCTTTCTACTTGCGAACGATTATCATAACTTTTACTATTCCCGCCTTGATAGCGCCCTGAACAGGGAACTCGTTCCTTTTGCCGCTCCCACAGCCACGCTTCACAGCCAGCCATTGAGCCAATGAGTCGCAGAGTCTCCCGACCTTATCGTCCTGTGGACGACGGTCTGTTCGGCTTCATTTCGCACTGAAACTGGTAAATAAAAAAATGGCACCGATCACACGTCGTAAGCGCCCGCTATGCCGAAGCACCCTGTCCCACGGAGTCGGTCTGGGGACCGCTCTACTAACTGGCCTGATGACTTCCAGCCTTCACGCCGATGACACCGAGGCATCCCGAACGAAGGGTTTCACCCTCGATGAGATCTCCGTGGAAGCCGAACAGCAAAACGGATACCGGCCGGGTGCGCTGTCGTCCACGAAGTTCACCCAACCGGTTTCGGAAACGCCGCGCACCGTGCAGGTGATCGACAAGACGCTGCTTGATGACCAGCGTGCGACGACCCTCACCGAGGCGCTCAAGAACAGCCCCGGCGTGGGGACCTTTTACGCCGGCGAGAACGGCAACAGCACCACCGGCGATTCCGTCTACATGCGCGGCTTCGACAGCTCGGGCTCGATTTTCGTCGACGGTGTCCGTGATCTCGGCTCAATTTCCCGGGACACCTTCAATGTGGAACAGATCGAGGTGTTCAAAGGCCCGGCGGGCACCGACTACGGCCGCACCGCGCCCAGCGGGTCGATCAACCTGGTGACAAAACGGCCACACCTGGAGGAACAGGTGGCCGGGTCGATAAGCGCCGGTAGCGGCGACCGGAAACGCGTCACCGCGGATTGGAACCACGTGATCGGCGACCACACCGCCGCGCGGCTGAACCTCCTCGGCCAGGACAGCGGGGTGCCCGGCCGGGACCACGTCGAGAGCAATCGCTGGGGCATCGCGCCTTCGCTGGGCTTCGGCTTGAATACGGATACCCGGGTGTATCTGGACTATCTGCACATCACCCAGAACAACGTACCCGACGGCGGCGTGTCCACGGTAGGCCTGCATGGCTATTCCAGCCCGGACCCGGCCCGCCCCTCGCTGGCCGACGCGCCCAAGGTGGATAGCGAGAATTTTTATGGCACCCGTGCTGATCACGACGATGTTGACGTGGATAGGTTCACCGCCGTCATTGAGCACGATCTGAGCAACCAGACCCTGGTCCGCAACACCACCCGCTGGGGCCGGACGCACCAGGACTATCTGCTCACCGCGGTCTTCGCTTCCAGCGCGTTTTTTCAAACTCCGGATTTGAATGACCGCAGCACCTGGACCGTCCGCCGGCTGCCTAATTTCAAGAACCAGACCAATACCATTCTCACCAACCAGACCGGGTTCATTACCAATCTCCGCACCGGTTCCGTTGCGCATACGCTGTCCTACGGCGCGGAGGTCACCCGGGAAGAACTGGAAACCACCGGCATGGGCGCCGTCGGCACGGTCGCCGACGTGAACCTCTATGACCCGCAATACAGCGCCGCCGGTTTCCATGGCGAGAAAACCGGCGCGGAGGGCTCCGGCACCACCGACACCGTCGCCGCCTACCTGTTCGACACCATGGACATCGGCCAGCATTGGCAGATCACCGCGGGCATGCGCCTGGACCGCTACAACGCCGAATTCAACAGCACCGGGGTGTGCGGCGGCAGAGGCCCGGACTGCGGCGGTCAGCCCGCCGGCACGGTGGTGCCCGACGTGGACGCGGACGTCAGCGACACCTTGTTCAACTGGAAACTGGGGGCGCTGTACAAGGTCACGCCTCAATTCAACCTTTACACCAATTACGCCGTCGCCTCGCAACCGCCGGGCGGTGACAACCTGCAGCTGAGCAACCGCGACAGCAGCGCCGCCAACCCGGACTTCGACCCGCAAAAGGCGCGCACCGCCGAAGCCGGCGCCAAATGGAAGCTGGCCGATAATCGGCTTCTGCTGAGCGCGGCGGTATACCGCACCACGATCACCGATCTGGTGGAACAGGACCCGGTGGACTTGAGCTACCGACAAACCGGCGAGAAGCGGGTGCAAGGCGTGGAGCTGTCCGCGGTGGGCAGCATTACCCCGGACTGGAACATTAGCGCCGGCTTTACCCGCATGGATGCCCGTATCGAAAGCGGCGACGCCGACGCCCAGGACGGCGGTGACGAGCTGACCTACACACCGGAACACGCCTTCACAAGCTGGACTACTTATCGTCTGCCCTTTGATCTGACAATTGGTGGCGGCGCCCGCTACACCGGCGGCCTGAAGCGCGGCAGCGACGGCGCCGCCGGCACACCGGATCATACCGAGGGTTACTGGGTGGTGGACGCGATGGCCCGTTACCCCATTAACCGGAATCTGGATGTACAACTGAACGTGTACAATGTGTTCGATAAGGATTACGTAGCGTCCATTAATAAGAGCGGTTACCGCTATAATCCGGGGATGCCGCTCTCGGCGCTGCTGACCCTGAACCTGCGTTACTGATTCGGGGCCGCCCGCTTCACGCACCGGGGCTCGCCCCGGTGCCTTGTTCTATTTGCGAGCCGTCTTATGCTCTTACACGTTCCCCAGGTACTCGACAGCGGCGAAGTGAGCCAACTGCGCGGCGCACTGGAAGCGTCTCCGGATTGGGTGGACGGCCGCGAAACGGTGGGGGACCAGGGCGCCCGGGTAAAACGCAATCAGCAACTCGCCGAAACCTCACCGCTGCGGGCACAACTGGGCGCGCGCGTTCAGGCGGCCTTGATGCGCCATCCGCTGTTTTTCGCCGCGGCGTTGCCCTTGCGTATCTTACCGCCCCGCTTCAACCGCTACAGCGGCGGCGGCACCTATGGCATGCACATCGACGGCGCCGTCATGGCCCTGGGCAACGAAGCAGGCCATCTGCGCTCGGACCTGTCCTGCACGCTGTTCTTGAATGAGCCCGAGGAATACGAAGGCGGCGAGCTGGTGGTCGCCGACACCTACGGCGAGCACGACGTTAAACTGCCCGCCGGCGATCTGATCCTCTACCCCGCGTCCAGCCTGCACCAGGTCAACCCGGTCACCAAGGGCACCCGGCTGGCCTCGTTTTTTTGGGTACAGAGCATGGTTCGCGACGACAGCCGCCGTCGCATGCTGCTCGAAATGGATACCGCCATTACTCAACTCACCGGCACCGGCGCCGACCGGGAAGCGGTGTTGCAGCTCACCGGCGTGTACCACAACCTCCTGCGCCAATGGGCGGAAACCTAGGCGAACCAGTGGGAGCGGGATGATGCTGGACGTCCATGCCTGGCTGTTTCTTATCGGTATCTGCACCCTCGCCGCCATGACCCCGGGCGCCAGCCTGGCGGTGGTGGCCCGCCACACTGTGCGCGGGTCCGCCGCGGCCGGCGTTGGCGCGGGGCTTGCCCATGCAGCCGGCATCGCCGTGTATGCGACCGCCACAGTGACCGGGCTGGCGGCGGTGCTCAACGGCTTGCCCCAGTTGGCGATCGCGATCCGGCTGGCCGGGTCGCTGTTTTTGCTGTGGCTGGCGTTCAGCAGCTGGCGGGCCGCCAAGGGACCGGCGCCGGAGCCGTTCGCCGGGGCCGGCGGCAACGCGATGCGCGACGGTTTTCTGATCGCTTTTCTGAACCCCAAGGTGGCGCTGTTTTTTCTGGCGCTGTTCAGTCAGTTCGTCAGCCCGGACATGGCCATCGCCGCCCGGGTCCAGGTGGCGGCCACGGCGGTGGTCATCGACGGCGCCTGGTACAGCCTGGTGGCGTTGGCGCTGGCGCGCGGGCCGGTGCTCGCCGCCTTGCGCCGGCACCACGACAAGATGGAACGCGCCACCGCGATAGTGCTGGCGCTTGTCGCGGTGGCGGTCTGGCTTTAACGCCGGCTCAGAAGCGGAACAGCAGCCGCGCGAACCAGCTTTTCAGGTAGGCGGTTTCCGGAATCGCCGGGTGAATCGGATGGTCCGGCCCCTGACCTTCGAAGCCGATCACCTGCAGTGAACGGTCGATATGCCGGGCCGAGGAGCGCACCACGTCGAGCAGTTTATCCGCCGGCAAATGCATGGAGCAGGACGCGGAGATCAGATAGCCGCCCGGCTTCACCAACCGCACCGCCAGTTCGTTGATGGCGTGGTAGCCAGCCAGGCCGTTCTTGAAGTCTTTGCGGCGTTTGATGAAGGCAGGCGGATCGAGAATCACCAGGTCGAACTTTTCGCCGTCGGCGAGCAGTTGCTTCATGGCGGCGGTAGCGTCGCCTTCCAGGGTGCGCAGTTGCTCCGCCACGCCGTTCATTTCCGCGTTACGATGCATGTATTCCAACGCCAGCGACGAGCTGTCGATGCCGGTCACCTCGGAGGCACCGGCCATGGCCGCCTGCACGCCCCAGCCGCCGCAGTAGGCGAACACATCCAGCACCCTGGCCCCTTTGGCCAACGGCGCCATGCGTGCCCGCGCACTACGGTGATCGAAGAACCAGCCGGTCTTTTGCCCTTCGCGCAGCGGCGCCTGGAAACGGCCGCCGTTTTCGTGCAGTGCCACGCTTTCCGGGACCTCGCCTTTGAGGGCGCGGGTGTAGAGCGGCAGGTCTTCCAGTTCGCGGACGCCGGCTTCGTTCTTGACCACGATATTGGCCGGCGCCAGTACCGCGTCGAGGGCCGCCGCCACCGTATCCAGATGGGCTTCCATGCCGGCGGTGCCCGCCTGCATCACCAGGGTGTCCTGGTAGCGGTCCACCACCAGGCCGGGCAGGCCGTCCGCTTCGCCGTGCACCAGCCGATAACCGGGCTCCGAATAGAGAGTGTCACGCAGCGCCAGCGCCTGTTCGATGCGTTTCTTGAAGAAGCTCCGCGACGGTTCCTGTTTCACGTCACGGCTGTACAGGCGAGCCGCGATCAGTGAATTAGGGCTCATAAAGGCCCGGCCGAGCGCCTTGCCGCGGCTGTCTTCCACCACGCAGGCGGTGCCGGCGGGCAGGCTCTTGAGCGGGCTATGGGCGGCATCCACCTCATTGGCGTAGATCCATTCATGGCCGGCCTTGAGGCGGCGTTCCTCGTTTTTCTTGAGGCGCAGGGTGGGGATGTCGTCGGTCATGGGCTCGCTCGCGCAAAAGCGACAGTTTACCACGGCACCCGCCGCCGTGAGTGCAATCAACGCTGATGGCGCGTCGGACATACCCTTTGGTATGCGCGCGGTGGGCGGCTGAGCTACACTCGACCGGGTAGCTCGGGTAAAGCCGCTTGCCCTTCCTGGCCGAGCGGCGAGAGATAATAACGAAGTGCTCAGCGCCCTTGAGGATCACCATGCGTTTTTTCCAGCAGCGTCCCCCCTTTGTCCTGATGGTGGCCACCGGCGCCATGTGCACCGTGGTGGTGCTGGTGTTCGCGCGCCTGTGCTACGGCCTGGTGCTGCCGGCCATGCGCGACGGCCTGGGGTTGAGCTACGGCCAGGCCGCCAACCTGAGCACCGCCACCGCCCTCGGCTATCTGATGTTGGTGATGGTGGCCGGCGTGTTCGCCGCGCGTTTCGGCGGCAAGCAGTCGGTGCTGCTGGGGCTGGTTCTGGTGACGCTGGGCTTTCTGGGGCTCAGCCAGGCCAGTGACTACCGCCTGCTGCTGGTCTTGATGGTGGTGCTGGGCATGGGCACCGCTTTCGGCTACACGCCGTTGATTTCGCTGCTCGCCAATACCTATCCGAAGCGGCGCGGCGCGGTGATCGGTTTCACCAACAGCGGCGTCGGCGCCGGCATGCTGCTGGCCGGCGCGCTGGTACCCGCGCTGACCCAGGCGGACACCAGCGACGGCTGGCGCAATGTCTGGCTCAGTTTCGCCGCCGGCGGTGCCCTGGTGACCACTTTGGTGTGGTTGTTCCTGCGCAATCCGGACCGGCCGATGGCCGCCAGCACCGACGCCGCCACCGGCGTCACCGGCCCCGGCGAACCGATTTTTCGCAATCCCCATGTGGTGACGGTGGGCCTGGTCTACGGTGTGCTGGGGCTCACTTACATCGTCCAGGTGACGTTCATGTACAGCTTCGCTCTGGAAGGCGGGCTGTCGGCGCTGAGCGCCGGCCATCTGGTGTCGTTAATGGGCGTGCTGGCGATTTTCGCCGGGCCCTGCTGGGGTTGGCTGGCGGACCGGCTGGGCTATTCCAACGCCCTGGTGCTGTCCATGTCGCTGTCGCTGCTGGCCACCGCGCTGCCGGTGATCTGGCCGCAGCCCTGGGCGTTCACCGCCCACTTCGTGATTCTCGGCCTGTGCGTGGCGGGTCTGTTCACCTCGATCCTGGCGGCCTCCACGGAGACCGTGCCGGCCCATCAGGCGCCGGTGGCGGTGAGCTTCGTCACCCTGTTCTACGCCACCGGCCAATTCCTCGGCCCGGCACTGGCCGGGCTGGTGGTGGAATGGGACGACGGTTTCCGGGTCGCTTTCACCGGCAGTTGTCTGGTGATGGTGGCCGGCGTCTATTTTTGCTGGCGCACCCGCAAGCACCAGAGTTATCGATCGGTGGCGGTCGCCAACGCCTGCCCGGCCGGCGAATAAGCAGCCGGTTGCCGGCCGCTTTCCCAGTCCAGCAGCCAGGCCTTGCGCCCCACTCCGCCGGCATAACCGGTCAAGGAACCGTTGGCACCCACCACTCGGTGGCAAGGAACCAGCAAAGACCAGGGGTTTCGCCCCACCGCCGCGCCCACGGCGCGCACCGCTGCCGGGCGCCCCAAACGGGCCGCCAGGGTGCCGTAAGTCCAGGTCTCGCCGGCGGGAATACGCCGCAACGCCGCCCACACCGCCTGTTGGAAGGCGGTGCCCCGCTGCGCCAGCGGCAGGTCGAAACCGGTGCGGCCATGGTCCTCGAAGTAACCGCGCAGCTGCCCGGCGGCACGGGCCAGCAGGGGGTTATCCGGGCGGTGGGTCCAGCCGGCCGGATCCGGGTGGTATTTCTGACCCTCGAACCAGATCCCCATCAGAGCCCGGTCGTCGGCGGCCACCAACATGGCCCCCAAGGGGCCGGGAATCGCTACATAGTCCGTCATTGTCACTCTCCTTTTTCCAGGCTTTGCCAAAGGTGCATCACCGCGTAGGCCCGCCAGGGGCGCCAGGCCTCGGCCCGTTCGCGGGCACGCGACGGGGACGTCTCGCCGAGCGCCTTGAGCACGCCGTAGTCGGCGCCGGGAAAGGCGTCCGGCCAACCCAGGGCGCGCATTGCCAAATACTGGGCGGTCCAGTCGCCGATGCCGGGCAGCGCCTGCAGGCGCGCCAGGGTCTCTTCCACGGCGGCGCCGGGCGCCAGCAACAGGTCGCCGTCGGCGCAGGCCCGAGCGAGCCCCTGTATCGCCTTCACCCGGGTGCGGATAATGCCCAGTTCGCCCAGAGTGTCAGCACTGCTGTCTGCTATCCGGCCGGCGTCCGGGAAGGTATGGGTGAGGCCGGCGAAGGGCGTGGTCAGCGGCTCGCCGAGCGCGGCGGCCACCCGGCCGGCCAGGGTGCAGGCGGCGCGCACCGTGATCTGCTGGCCGAGCACCGCGCGCACCGCCGCCTCGAAACCGTCGAACGCGCCGGGCACGCGCAGGCCCGGGTGGGCCTCGGCGAGGGCGCCAAGCCGGACGCTCACTTCGTCCGGTTGGCAGCCCAGATCGAACAGCCGCTGCAGCCGCCCCAGCACCTCCGGCACCGCTCTTGCCAGCGACGCGGACAGGGTCACCGCCAGCAGCGGCCGGCCCGGTACCGGCCGCACCGCCAGCCAGCCGCGTAGCGCCTGGCCCTGGCGCGACAACGCCACGGTGCGACGGTAAACGCCGTCGTCCACCGCTTCGACGCCGGCGATGGCGCGCTGGCCGAGAAACGCGAGCAGACGCGGCCAGTCCAGGGGCGGGCGGTAGGCGAGCTGAAAATCCAGGCTGTCCTGGTGGCGGCGGGTGGGCAGGCGCCGCAGTTGCGACGGCCGCAGCCGGTAGCGCTGGCGGAACAGCGCGTTGAAGCGGCGCACGCTGCCGAACCCGGCGGCCAGCGCCACCTCGGTGACCGGCAGGCCGGTGTCGGTGAGCAGCCGCTTGGCCAGCAGCAGGCGCTGGGT
>JBFJUC010000063.1:0-11364 GCA_041624875.1 Alcanivorax sp. | reverse complement strand
ATGCGTTTGCCGAATTGGGAGTCTTTCGCCGCGATTTCGTCGAAGTGCATGTAGAAGTGGTCGCCGGAGAGGCAGCCGAAGTTGACGATGTCGGCTTCGGTGACGGTGCGGCGGTGGGTGAGCAGGGATTCACCGATGGCGAGGTCGTCGAAGTGGCGGCGGAAGGGGTGCACTTCGGTTTCGAGGACGTCGGCGCCGCGCACGTATTCGCCGGTGACGGCGGCGAGCATGGTGGGGGAGCCTTGGATGGCGGTGCGCTGGAGGTAGTGGCGCACGGCGCGGATGCCGCCGAGTTCTTCACCGCCGCCGGCGCGGCCGGGGCCGCCGTGTTTGAGCATGGGGAGCGGCGCACCGTGGCCGGTGGATTCCTTGGCGGCTTCGGCGTTGAGCACTTGCAGGCGGCCGTGGCGGGCGGCGAGGACGGGGATGGCGCGGGCGGCGTTTTGTGGGTCCTTGGTGGCGAAGGTGGTGACCAGGCTGCCTTTGCCTTTGTCGGCAAGGGCGATGGCCTCATCCAGGTCGCCGTAGCCCATGAGGGTGCTGACCGGGCCGAAGGCTTCGATGTCGTGGGCGCCGCCGTCGGCGTGGGGGTCGTTGCTGCGGAGCAGGCGCGGGCCGAAGAAGGCGCCTTTGTCGGTGCCTTGGCCGATGGGCTGCGGGTCGCCGTTGCCGCCGAAGAGGCATTCGGAAGTGTTGAGCAGGTCGTTGACGGCGGCGGCCACGTCTTCTTTCTGGTCGAGGGAGGCGAGCGCGCCCATGCGCACGCCTTCTTCGTCCGGGTCGCCGAGGGTGATTTTTTCCAGGCGTTGGATCAGGCGTTCGCCGAAGGCGTCCAGGTGTTGTTGGGGCACCAGGATGCGGCGGATGGCGGTGCATTTCTGGCCGGCTTTGACGGTCATTTCGCGGACCACTTCCTTGGCCAGCAGGTCGAATTCCTCGTCGTCGGGGGTGACGTCCGGGGCAAGAATGGCGCTGTTGAGCGAGTCCGCTTCGGCGTTGAAGGGGATGGAGCGGTTGATGATGTTGGGGTGCACGCGCAGTTTGCGGGCGGTGTTCGCGGAGCCGGTGAAGGTGACCATGTCCTGTTCGTCGAGTTGGTCCAACAAATCACCCGTGCCGCCGATGATCAGTTGCAGGGCGCCTTCGGGGAGCGCGCCGGAGTCTTGCATCAGGCGCACGCAGGCTTCGGTGACGTAGCTGGTGGCGGTGGCCGGTTTGACGATGCAGGGCATGCCAGCGAGGAAGTTGCCGGCGAATTTTTCCAGCATGCCCCAGACCGGGAAGTTGAAGGCGTTGATGTGCACGGCGACGCCCCGGCGCGGCACCAGGATGTGGGTGGCGGCGAAGTGGTTTTGCTTGCCGAGGGGGACCACCGGGCCTTCGTGGAGGACGTTGCCGGAGGGCAGTTCCTTGCGGCCCATGCTGGCGTAGGCGAACAGGGTGCCGAAGCCGCCGTCGATGTCGAAGGCGTTGTCGCCTTTGGTGGCGCCGGTGTGGCGCGAGAGCTTATAGAGTTCTTTTTTGTGTTCCTGCAGGTAGAGCGCCATGGCCTTGAGGCGGGCGGCCCGTTCCTGGAAGTCGAGTTTGAGCAGTTCGCGGGTGCCGGTGGTGCGGGCGTAGTCCACGGCGGCGGCGAAGTCCGGGGCGTCGTCGTGGGTGTGGGCGACGATCTCGCCGTTGATGGCGCTGGTCAGGGGTTTGGCGGTCTGGCTGCCGAACCATTGGCCGGCGAGGTAGCTTTGGAGGACGGTCATGGCGTGGCTCCTTTCTATCTGCGTATGGAGCGGCGGCCTCTTGGGCCGTCGCCTGTTGTTTGGTGCGCGCGGGAGCCTCCGGGCGGTGCCGGCGCCGTTTCCAGCGTCACGAGCGGCGCGCCCTCAAGGCGTGGACGCGCCGGCGTGGTGGCGCCACGTCAAGCGGCCACAACGCGGAGGGCGGGCCGATCGTGGCGCCCCGCAGGGCGGCGCAGCCGCGGATACGGCGCCGGTGCCGTTCGGAGGCTCCTACGGTTGATCGAAATCGAGCACGACTTTGTCGGTTAAGGGATAGCTCTGACACGACAGCACATAGCCGGCATCGATTTCGTAGTCTTCCAGGGCGAAGTTGTTATCCATTTCCACTTCGCCTTCCACTACCTTGCAGCGGCAGGTGGAACAGACGCCGGCCTTACAAGAGAACGGCAGGTCGGCGCCTTCTTTGTTGGCGGCGTCGAGGATGTTGACGCTGTCGCGGGGCACGCGGAAGTCGAGCTGGCGGCCGTCGCTGATAATCGAGACTTCGGTTTTCGCTTCGTCTTCGGCCACTTCTTCCGGCGCGCGGTGTTTGCGTTGCGGCTGGCCTTCGACACCGAACAGCTCGAAGTGCACGCGGCTTTTTTCCAGGCCGTTGGCGATCAGCCGTTCCTTGACGGTGTCGGTCATGGATTGCGGGCCGCAGAGGAAGGCGGCGTGCAGGCTGGGGGTGTCGAGCCAGCGGGAGAAGATGGCGTCGCATTTTTGCGCGTCGATGCGGCCGTTGTAGATATCCACATCCTGCTGTTCGCGGCTGAACATATAGATGATGTTGAGCCGGCCCAGGTAGGCATTCTTCAAGTCGCTGAGCGCTTCGCGGAACAGCGTGGAGCCGCTGGAGCGGTTGCCGTACATCAGGGTGAAGCGGCTGTTGGGTTCGGTTTCCAGGGTGGTCTTGATAATCGACAGGATCGGCGTGATGCCGCTGCCGGCGGCCACCGCCAGGTAGTGCGCGTCGCGTTGCGGGTCCAGGTCGATGTGGAAGTGGCCGGTTGGGGGCATCACTTCCAAGGTGTCGCCGTTCTTGAGCTCGCCGTTGGCGAAGCCGGAGAAGCGGCCGCCGGGGACTTTTTTCACCGCCACGCGCAGGTCGCCGTCATTGACGCCGGTGCAGATCGAGTAGGAGCGGCGCACTTCCTCGCCGTCCAGGTGCGTGCGCACGATCAGGTGCTGGCCCTGGATGAAGCGGAAGGTGTCGTTCAGTTCCGGCGGCACGTCGAAGGCGATGGAGACCGCTTCGCGGGTTTCCGGGCGCACTTCGCGAATCTTGAGAGAGTGAAATTGAGTCATGGTCAGAGGCACTTAAAGTAGTCGAACGGTTCCAGGCACTCGCGGCACTGGTAGAGCGCCTTGCAGGCGGTGGAGCCGAATTCACTGATTTGCCGGGTGTCGGTGCCGCCGCAGTGCGGGCACTCGGCGGGCCCGGGGTCCAGCAGCGTGTGTCTGCCCTCGCCGGGCGCCGGCGGAGCGATGCCGTAGTCGCGCAGCTGTTGACGGCCTTTTTCGGTGATCCAGTCGGTGGTCCAGGCCGGCGCCAGCACGCGTTCAATGCGCGGGTCGCGGAAGCCGGTTTCGATCAACGCCTGCTCCACGTCGCGCTCGATCACTTCAGTGGCCGGGCAGCCGGAATAGGTGGGCGAGACGTTCACGTGCAGGCGGTCGTCTTCCCAGACAAGGGCGCGGATCATGCCGAGATCCACAACGCTGACCACCGGCACTTCCGGGTCCATAACCTCACTCAGGCAGTCCCAGGCGCGCGGCAAATCCGCTTCGCCCAGGGGCGTGCCGGTGAAGACCGCCCGCTCACGGAAGATCAGCTCACCACGTGGCATCGGGATAGGCCCGCGGCAGGTACTGCATTTCGGCGAGCAGAAAACCGAGCTGTTCGGTGTGCTTGCCGTTCTTGCCGTCCAGGTAGAAGTGGCGCGCCGGTTCGGGCACGTCCAGGCCGGCCTGTTCCAGCACCCGGCTCACTTCCGCCCGCCAGGCGTCGCCCACGTTGCCGGCGCCGATGCCGGCCTCGGCGAGCTGGTCCTCGACGTCATCGGTGTCGGTGAGTTCGTAGGTGAAGCGCCACAGGTTCTGCACGGCGTCGGCGAGGCGGCGGTGGCTTTCTTCGGTGCCCTGCCCCAGGCGCAACATCCATTCGGTGGAGCGGCGGCGGTGGTAGCTGGCTTCCTTGAGGCCCTTGGCGGCCAGCCCGGCGATGCGTTCGTCGCTGGAGCCGCTCAGCCGGGTGAGCACCAGGTGGTGCCAGACGTCGAAGAAAAACTGCTTGGCGGTGGTCACCGCGTAATCGCCGCGCGGGTATTCCGCCAGCAGCAGGTTGCGGTATTCGCGCTCGTTGCGGCGGAAGGCGAGCTGGTCGGCATCGCGGCCGTCGTCGAGCAATTCAGCGGCGTAGTCGTACCAGTTGCGCGCCTGCCCGAGCAGGTCCAGGCCCACGTTCATCATCGCCACTTCTTCTTCCAGTGCCGGTGCCTTACCGCACCATTCGCAGAAGCGCTGGGCGAGCACCATGTCGGTGTCGGCAAGGCGCAGCAGGTATTGAGTGAGTGCGTTCATTACATCTGATCCACTTCCGGGGGCAGCTTGTAGAAGCTGGCGTGGCGGTAGACCTTGTCTTCGGCCGGGTCGAAGAAGGCGTCTTTTTCGTCGCCGGCGGTGGCGGTGATCTGTGCGGCGGGCACCACCCAGAGGCTTACGCCCTCGTTGCGGCGGGTGTAGAGCTCGCGGGCGTTTTCCAGCGCCATGGTGGCGTCCGCCGCATGCACGCTGCCCACGTGTTTGTGGTTGAGGCCGTGCTTGCTGCGCACGAAGACTTCAAAGAGGGTCCATTCAGCCATTTCGGTTCTCGTTGGTTAATTCGGTTCAGGCGGCGCTGGCCTTCTGCTTTTCGGCGTAAGCCACGGCGGCGTCACGCACCCATTTGCCGTCGTCGATGGCGCTCTTGCGCTGCTGGATGCGTTCGATGCCGGTCGGGCTGTGGCCCTTGAGCACGTCGAAGAATTCCTGCCAGTCGATGGCGCCGAAGTCGTAGTGGCCGGTCTCCTCGTTCCATTTCAGGTCCGGGTCCGGCGCGCTGCAGCCGAGGAATTCCAGCTGCGGCACGGTCTGGTCGAGGAAGCGCTGGCGCAGCTCGTCGTTGCTGTGGCGCTTGATCTTCCAGGCCATGGACTGGGCGGAGTTGGGCGAGTTGTCGTCGGAGGGGCCGAACATCATCAAGGAGGGCCACCAGAAGCGATTGATGGCGTCCTGCACCATCTCTTTCTGCTCGTCGGTGCCCTCGCGCATCATGGTCAGCAGCACTTCGTAGCCCTGGCGCTGGTGGAAACTTTCTTCCTTGCAGACGCGGATCATGGCGCGCGCATAGGGGCCATAGGAGCAGCGTTGCAGCGGCACCTGGTTAACGATGGCGGCACCGTCCACCAGCCAACCGATGGCACCCATGTCCGCCCAGGTGAGCGTCGGGTAGGTGAAGATGGAGGAGAACTTCACTTCGCCCCGGTGCAGCTTTTCAATCTCTTCGTCGCGGTCGGCGCCCAGGGTCTCCATGGCGCTGTACAGGTAGAGGCCGTGGCCTGCTTCGTCCTGGATCTTCGCCATCAGTTGCAGTTTGCGCTTGAGGCTCGGCGCCCGGGTCAACCAATTGCCTTCCGGCAGCATGCCGACGATTTCGGAATGGGCGTGCTGAGATATCTGGCGAATCAAAGTCTTGCGGTAACCGTCAGGCATCCAGTTCTTGGGCTCGATCTTGGTTTCCGCGTTCACCTTCTCTTGAAAGTGCCGCTCTTCCGGGCTCATGTCGTCCAGGGTTTTCAGGCCCTTGCTGCCGGTGTCCACCTGTTGTGCGTACATGGGTGCCTCCCTCGTGCTGTCCGCATTGAGGGTTCATTTTTATACGACACATAATTTTATGTCAATTCCTATTTTGCGTGTCACTTTTGAGGCGCACCGGAAAAGACGGGACAAACACACAATAAGTTATTGTTTTTTATGGCTATAAAACCATAACGTCGGAAGCATTAGCTTTTTTTTGGCACGATCCAACCTAATAACAACCACCAAAACGATACACGTTTGCAACTCACGCTTCTGCCCACTGAGGCACGAAGGCAAAACGCTACCCCGTGTTTCCGCAAGGGACGCCCCGGTGGGGCTTTGCTATTCTTCGCCCAGGGGGAGTCTGTTTCTGGGTGGGCGTATGCCGTATGAAATCGTGGTCGCCGGCCTGAGCGGAGCAGGCGTGGATACCTGGGCACTGTGGGCAAAAATCATGGGCGCCGGGGCCACGGTGACGTTGTCGGCACTGCTGACGCTTTTCACCTGGGCGCTGTACCGCCACCGGGACCAGGCCGCTTCCGTGGCCCTGCATTTCACCGTCGCCAATCTATGCGCCACCACCTATGTGGCCAGCGATATCGCCGTTCGCTTATGTTTGCTCACCGACAACCTGGGCGCGGTGATGGTGCCGTACCGGCTGTCGCTCAGCGCGGTGGTGCTGGCGCTGGCGTCGCTGCTCGCGCTGTATCAGGTGCTGGGGGACCGCCCCACCGGGCGGCGGCTGGCGGTGATCTACGTGGTGGGGGCCGCGCTCACCGGCCTGATCTGGCTGGAGCATCGCTGGCTGGTGCTGGCATCGCACGACTACCGGCTCACGGCGGTGGGCGTGTTCGCCGACTACGGCGCCCTCGCCGGCCCGTTCTACGCGGTCTGCCTGGCGGTGCTGGCGGTGGTCGCGGTGGCCATGCTGCGCCGGGCGCATCAGGCCCGGGGCCCGGTGCTGTGGCGCATGACGGTATTCGGCTTTTCACTGTTTTTCGCCGCCGGGGTGCACGACGCCTTCCGCGAGCTGGGCTGGGAGTGGCTGCCGTTCAGCACTCTGGCGAGCGCCTGCGTGCTGTTCCAGTTCGGCGCCTTCGCCGCCATGACCATGCATTATTCACGCACCCTGCGTGAGCGCACCCACCATAACCACCAGATGCGCAGGCTGGCGGACAAGGCCACCCGCGACCCGCTTTCCGGCCTGTTCAACCGCGCCTACCTGGAGCAGCAGCTGGACCTGGAGAGCCCACACGCCGGCGGCGCCCTGCTGTTCATCGACCTGGACCATTTCAAAGTGGTCAACGATCACTTCGGCCATGACCGGGGCGACCGGCTGATCCAGGCCGTGGCGGAAGGCATTCGCGCCACCCTGCGCGATCGGGACATCGCTTGCCGCTGGGGCGGCGACGAGTTCGTGGTCTACCTGAATGACGCCGGCCCGGCGGCGGCGCTGGCGGTGGCGGAGCGCCTGTTGCGCGCGTTCCGCCATTTGGATCAAAGCGGCAGCGGCCCGGAAATGAGCGCCAGCGTGGGCGTCGCCGCGCTCACCGATGGCGATTGGCGCCTGACCCTTCAGCGCGCGGATCAGGCCCTGCTGCGGGCCAAGGCGGAGGGCCGCAACCGGTTGGCGGTGGCGTCGTGACGGCGAGCCACCGAAGGCTCTGAAACGAAGAAACAACGGTTTCCCCGGTTGATTTTGGTATTCTTGCCGCTCATTTTTTGGTCACCCGGAACCCATGCCCGAGCCCACCCCTTCCGCTTTTCTGGCCGGCGCCGGAACGGACACCTGGACGTTATGGCTGAACATCATGGCCACCGGCGCCACGATGGCGTTGCTGGTGCTGCTGAGCGTGTTCACCCTGGCGCTGTACTTGTACCGCGACCGGGAGGCATCGGCGGCGCTGCATTTCACGCTCGCCAACCTGTTCGCCACGGTGTATATCACCGGCGACCTGGTGTCCCGGATCGACGCCCTGGTCGGTAATCTGGACGGCGTGATGCCGCCCTACCGGCTGGCCTTGGGCGCGGTGGTGATGGGGCTGGCCGCGCTGCTTTGCTTCCACCGGGTGTTAAGCGACCGCCGCGAGCCACGCTGGCGGCTGGCGGCCATCTACGCCGCCGGGGCCTTGCTGGCCGGGCTGATATGGGTGGATCACCCGGCTCTGATCATCGCCAGCGATCAAGCCTCCATTCGCGGCACCCAGGTGTTCGCCGACTACGGCGCCGCCGGGGCGCCGTTTTTCGCGCTCTGCATGGTGATGGTGACACTGATCAACTGGCGGATGCTGCACCGGGCCCGGCGGGCCGGCGGCTCCCTGGCGTGGTGGCTGACGGTGATTGGCTTCGCGCTGGTGTTACTGACCGGAGTGCACGACGCGCTGCGCGAGCTGGGCCTGGAGTTACTGCCGCTGAGCACCCTGACACCGGGCTTTGTGGTGTTCCAACTGGCGGCGCTGGCGGCCATGGTGATTCACTATTCCCGCACGCTCAGCGAACGCACCGAAACCGACCATCAGTTGCGACGGCTGGCCGACAAAGCCACCCGCGACCCACTGTCCGGCCTGTTTAATCGAACGTTCCTGGAAAACCACCTGGACAGCCTCGGCAACGGCGCCCGCGGCGGCTTGCTGTTCATCGACCTGGATCACTTCAAGGTGGTCAACGACCGCTTCGGGCACGCCCGGGGCGATGCCCTGCTGCGCGCCGTGGCGCAGCGCATCGACGACACCATGCGCGACGGCGATATCGCCTGCCGCTGGGGCGGCGACGAGTTCGTGGTGTACCTGGCGGACGCCAGCCCGGACGCGGCGGATTCCATTGCCCGGCGGTTGCTGGACGCCTTCCAGCGGATCGCGCCGGGGGAGCAGGATTTGCCCCGTATCGGCGCCAGCATGGGTTTCGCGGAGCTCACCGACGGCGACTGGCGGCGCACCCTGCGCCGCGCCGATCAGGCGCTGTACCAGGCCAAGGATCAAGGCCGGGGCGGCGTCGCCATCGCGTCTTGAGCCAACCGCCGAGCACGCGGTGGAGGCCAGTTCGCGGGACGGTTCTAGGTGCGCGTCAGCGTCAGACGCAGGTCGGCGCCGACGCGGCGCAGGTCGGCCCATTGCAGGCGGACCTGCTGGTCCATGCGCTCGAACGGCAGATCCAGCAGGCCGCGCGCGTCGGCGCCCAGCAGCGTGGGCGCCAGGTAGACGATGAGCTCGTCGAACAGCGCTTCGCGGACGAACGCGCCGGCCAGGGTGGCGCCGCATTCCACCAGTACCTCATTGCATTCACGTCGGGTCAGCTCGGCGATCAGGGCGTGCAGATCCAGGCCGCGCCGTTCCGCCCGAGCGGCGGCGCGGGGCAACGCCAGCAGCTCGGCACCGGCGTGTTCGAGCGCCCGGCGACGGTCTTCCGGAGCCGCGTCCAGGTCGTCGATGTGGGCGACCAGACAGGGGCCGTCGGCGGTCACCACCGGGCTGTCCACCGGCGTACGCAGGGCCGGGTCCAGAATGACCCGCAACGGCGTGCGAACCGGGCCGTCGGCGTACTCACCCTGCCGCCATTGCTGCGGACGCACGGTGTAGGAAGGCCGGTCCGCCAGCACCGTGCCAATGCCGGTGACGATGGCGCTGCTGCGCGCGCGCAGACGCTGCACGTCTTCGCGGGCCTCGGGGCCGGTGATCCATTGGGATTCGCCACTGGCCATGGCGGTGCGGCCGTCCAGGCTGGCGGCGGCCTTGATGCGGATCAGCGGGCGCCCCTCCGCCATGCGCAGGATAAAGCCGGGGTTCAGCGCGCGGGCATCCGCTTCCTGGAGCCCGATGTCCACCTGGATGCCGGCGTCGCGGAGCCGTTGCAGGCCGCTACCGGCCACCTGGGGGTTGGGGTCTTCCATGGCCGCCACCACCCGCGCCACGCCCGCCTCAATCAAGGCGTCCGCGCAGGGGCCGGTGCGCCCGGTGTGGGAGCAAGGCTCCAGGGTGACGTAAGCGGTGGCGCCACGGGCGTGCTCGCCGGCGGTGGCCAGGGCGTGGCGCTCCGCGTGGGGTTCGCCGGCCCGGGCATGGAAGCCCTCGGCGATGATCAGACCGTCATGGGCCAACACGCAACCGACGCGGGGGTTGGGGTCGGTGGTGTACAGCGCGCGCCGGGCCAGCTCCAGGGCCCGGGCCATGCACTGATGGTCGAAATCGCTGAACCCGGCGCTCATTGCTTCGGGGTGTCGTCGTCTTGCGGTTCACCGCCGCCGGCGCGGCCACGCAGGCGGTCCACCTCAGCGGCGAATTCGGATATGTCCTGGAAACTGCGGTAGACCGACGCGAAGCGCACATAGGCCACGTCGTCGAGCTGCTGCAGCGCCTCCATCACGAAGCCGCCCACCTGCCGGGCCGGCACTTCCCGCTCGCCGGTGGCGCGCAGACGGTGGCAGAGCCGGCTGATCGCCGCTTCCAGGTCCTCCACGCTCACCGGTCGCTTTTCCAGGGCGCGCAGCATGCCGGCGCGCAGCTTCTGCTCGTTGAACGGCTCGCGGGTGCCGTCGGACTTGATCACCCGCGGCATCACCAGCTCGGCGGTCTCAAAGGTGGTGAAGCGCTCGTTACAGCTCAGGCACTCCCGGCGTCGGCGCACCTGCCCGCCGTCCGCGACCAGACGGGAATCGATGACTTTGGTGTCCTGGGCGGCGCAGAAAGGACAATACATGAGAGACCAGTTAATAGTTGATAGTGAACAGTTAACAGCGAAAACAGGGACATTATCGCCGACTTTTGGTGGTTTTGATAATGGCGGTCAGTATTTTCAGGAGTTGCCGGCAGTCCGCCTGTAAAGACTTCCCGGAGTCCGGATGGAAATAACCCGAGACTGACAGCAGGTCTATCCAGTAATCCGTTTCGTTGGCTTCTTTCAGGGCGACATGCATCTTATGCACGAAATCCGCGCGGCTTTCCGCATACTCGGCCTCTCGCACCAACGCACCGATGGCCGTGCCGCTGCGTAGCAGCTGCTTGCTTAAGACGTATTCCCGCTTCTCACTCTGCAGGTACTGGCAGCTTTTAACCACCCGCAACGCAAAAGCGCGGGATTTCTCCCGCGCCACGAATCGTCCCGTCATCCCTGACGCCCCAGCTTGTTTTCGCTATTAACTATTCCCTGTTAACTATTAACTCATCACTTATCGCTCGTAAACAGGCAGCCGCGCACAGATCTCGCTGACCTTGCCGCGCACCGCGTCGATCACGCTCTCGTCGCCCATGTTGTCGAGGATGTCGCAGATCCAGCCGGCGAGCTCGGTGGCGTCGGCTTCATTGAAGCCACGGCGGGTGATGGCCGGGGAGCCGATGCGCAGGCCGGAGGTGACGAACGGGGAGCGCGGGTCGTTGGGCACGGCGTTCTTGTTGACGGTGATGTGCGCGCGGCCCAGGGCGGCGTCCGCGTCCTTGCCGGTGATGTCCTGCTTGACCAGGCTGAGCAGGAACAGGTGATTCTCGGTGCCGTTGGAGACCACGTCGAAGCCACGGTCGATGAACACCTTGGCCATCGCCTGGGCGTTCTTCACCACCTGCTGCTGGTAGGTCTTGAAGGACGGCTCCATGGCTTCCTTGAAGCAGATCGCCTTGGCGGCGATGACGTGCTCCAGCGGGCCGCCCTGGCCGCCGGGAAAGACGGCGGAGTTGATCTTTTTCTGCAGGTCGTCGTTGGCCTTGCCCATGATCAGGCCACCGCGCGGGCCGCCCAGGGTCGTGTGGGTGGTGGTGGTGGTGAT
>JBFJUC010000062.1:0-11366 GCA_041624875.1 Alcanivorax sp. | reverse complement strand
GGCGTCAAACGCTACATGGAAAACACCCGCGCCGACGCCGCCGAAAAAGGCTACGTGGAAACCCTGTTCGGCCGCCGTCTCTACCTGCCGGAAATCAACAGCCGCAACGGCCAGCGCCGTCAGGCCGCCGAGCGCACCGCCATCAACGCGCCCATGCAAGGCACCGCCGCCGACATCATCAAGCACGCCATGATCAAGGTTCACCACTGGCTGGAAGACAGCAAACTGGACGCCCTGATGATCATGCAGGTGCACGATGAACTGGTGTTCGAAGTGAAAGAAAGCCAGGTCGACGACCTGGTCAAAGAAGTCACCCAGCGCATGGAAGCCGCCGCCAAACTGGACGTGCCGCTGATCGTCGATGCCGGCATCGGGAACAACTGGGAAGAAGCGCACTAAAAGCGCAAAAGGGGGGGAACGTGATGTCCGAAACTCTGGGCGGGACGAAAGCGCCGTCGCCACGACACCTTACGGTGCTCTGGTTTTTGCCGTTGTCGGCACCGCTGATAATCGGGGTGGCGCTGGCGTTGCTGGTAACGTTCGCGCACTACCCGCCACCGGTTGAGTTGCTAACCAGGGAAACATTGTGGGGTGTCAGTCTCGCCGCCATGGCCCTGGTGTTATTACTCGGTCGGCGGTTGCGCAATCTTGTCATGGCCCCGGAAAGGATGGCGCATCGCCCCTTGCCTGGTAGCGCCGAATCTTCGCGGGACGTTAGGGCGTTGGCCGCCGCCAAGGTGCAGAGCAGCATGTTCATACTCCTGGGCCTGTTGAACTTTGTATCGATGTTGGTGGTGGCCGCCTGCTTCATGCACGCGGACGCGGAACTGGCGCTGCTGAACGGCGTTTATGCTTTGGTGCTGGCGATCGTTACCAAGCCGGACTTTGCGTTGGCAACACGCGAGACCGAAGCAGTACTGCGGCGACAGGCCTGAATTTGGGGAGAACGATCGATGAAAAAACAGTTCTGGGAAGAAAAATGGCAGGCTCAGGAGCTGGGCTTTCATCTGCCGTTCGTGCACCCGATCCTGAAGCGTAATCTGGCAGCGTTCGCTCTACCCGCCGGAGCGACGGTCTTTCTGCCGCTGTGCGGCAAGACATTGGATATCGGCTGGTTGCTGGAGCAAGGATTGCGGGTGGTCGGCGTGGAGCTCAGTGAACTGGCGGTGAGCCAACTTTTCGAGTCGCTGGGCGTTAGCCCGGACGTGTCCGCCTGGGGTGACGGCCGGGTGTGGCGCCACGGTGCGTTGACGGTGTTCCAGGGTGATTTTTTCGCGCTGACAGCGGACGATCTGGGTGACGTGGCCATGGTCTACGACCGCGCGGCGCTGGTGGCTTTGCCGGCGGCCCTGCGCGAACGTTACGCGGCTCACTTGGCCGCCGTCACGGCGCGCGCCCCGCAGTTGCTGATCACTTTCGAGTATGACCAGGGCCGCATGGACGGGCCGCCGTTCGCCGTGCCTGCCGATGAAGTCGAGCGCCTCTACGGCGGCAGCCACGCAGTCGATTGCCTTTCCCGTAAGGACGTGATCGACAACCAACCGGCGTTCCGCGAACGCGGTCTCGACCGTTTCGAGGAAATCGCCTGGCGTTTGGCCCCTCTCTGACAGGCTTTTACATCCCCCGTCTTGTGCTCGTCTCTCAGGCTACTAGGTTGAAGGTATTCGACCTTCAATGAGGAGACGAACCATGTTGAATGTGAGCGGCGAGACCGTGTGCCGCCTGGTGGAGCTGGCCCAGGCCTTTCAGGCGCGGGACACGGTGAGCATGCCGGAGGACGCCGGCAACCCCATCGACGACGCGGCCGGCGCGGAAGCGCTGACGGAGCCCGCGGGCGGCGAGGAGGACGGCTCGGTAGCGGAGTTCCGCACCGTCATCGAGGACCTGGAGCCGGACCAGCAGACCGAGGTGGTGGCGCTGATGTGGTTGGGCCGTGGCGATTTCCAGGAGGACGAGTGGGAGGAGGCCCTGCGCCTGGCCCGCGACGAATGGACCCCGGACACCGCCGACTTCCTGCTCGGCCACCCGCTGCTGTCCGAATACCTGGTGGAAGGCCTCGCCGTGTTCGGCGTGCAGTGCGACCTTTAGACGCGGCTGTTAGCGCGCCAGCTTCTTCACCGGCGTAAAGCTGGTGTCCGCTTTCAGCCGCTGGACTCGTTTGGGGAACTGCTCCCGGCGCGCCCGTTCGCCAAGCCGGATCAACGTTCGGTTCACCGACGGTACGCTTCTGCGCACCAGCTCGGTACCTAGCCGCAGCGGTATCTGCGCCGGCCACAGGTATTTGGTGGCGGTGCGCGGCAGCCCCAGTTTGTCGCCAGCCTCGTCGCCCAGGGCGTAGCGGGTGTAGCCGGCGCGCAGGGTGTATTCCAGCTTGCCGAGACGCGTCGCCAGCCAGCCGTCGCCGCGGTCTTGCAGCGAGGCCCGCGCCAGGGCTTCGCCCAGCCGGCGGGTATCGTCGTCGCTGTCGCAGAGGGTGGCGATCACCTGATACAGCGCGCGCATGGCGTCGTCTTCACTGGCCGGCAGGAGGCGCTCATCCACCCCCATCAGGTAGCCCACGTAACGCCACAGATGCACCACGGCTTCGCGCTCGCGTTTGCTGAACAGGAAGCCCAGAGCACGCAGGCCGGAAAGAAAGATCACGGAAAACTCCAGGATCGTGGCCATGGAATCCCACTGATTCAGCGGTTGGCCCCAGGCCGGGTCCCATTTGCCCGACTTAAGCAGCATGGCGCGCACCTGGGCGTGCATCAGGCGCACGCGCACGGCGCTGTGAAAGCCTTCCGCGCCGCGCTCCAGGCCGCCCGGCGTGGTCACGTCGATCCAGAATTTGCCGGTTTCCACCAGCCGCCGGTTGGCCATGCGGTCCAGCGCGCCGGTGAACACCAGCGGCTTGGCCGCTGCCGCGCCCAGATAGCCGCCCATCAGAGACAGGTTGCGCAGCACCAGCTCGCCGGCCAGGCCCACCCGGTGGGACACGTCGCAGGCGTGTTTGAGCTTGTCCCGGTCCAGCCAGATCGGCTCGTGATCGACCTGTCGAAACAGCGCGGTCAGTGCCTCCGGTGCGTTCTCCAGGCTGTCGATGCCGTGCAACAGAGCCTGGTCCACCAGCTGTCGGCCCTCACCGTTGGGCAAGCGCTGATACATCGCCACCACCGCATCGGCCAACGGGTCGCCGGCCAGCATGGCCTGACGGATCGAGACCATTTGCCCCGGCGTCGGGTGCGGGTCGGAACCGAGCAGCCATTTGAACAGGCGCCGCCCGCGCCGCATGCCGGGGCGGTCCGGGTCGCCGACGCGGTCAAGGCGATTGGGGTCAATGGCGGCTTCGCTGATCATGGCGGTCATGGGGTGTTCCTTGCAGTGCGCGGCTGGCGGCGTAGAACCAGTGAGTTCTATGCAGGATAACAAGCTGCCAGGCGGATGACATGACCGGAATGATCAGCGTGTCGGGTGCTTTCGGGCACCACCCCGGGGCGCGGCGCCCCGGCTGTGGGCCGGCGCGGTTACCAGGGCAACTCGCTGCCGTCGGAGTGCCAGAAGGTGCCGGTGTTGTCCAGGTTGAGCTCGTCCATGCGCTGCACCAGCCGGTGGGCGGCCTTCTCGGCGGTGATGTGCCCGGTGTGGCCGGTCATGTCGGTCTGCACATAGCCCGGGTGCAGAATGGCCACGGCGATGCCCTTATCCTTCAGGTCCAAGGCGAGGGACTTACCGGCGGCGTTGAGGCCGGCCTTGCTGATGCGGTAACCGTACTTCTTGCCGGAATCGTTGTCGGCGATGGAGCCCATGCGCGAGGTCATCAGGCCGACCCTGCTGCCTTCGCTCAGATTATCCAGCAGGGCATGGGTAACCCGCAGCGGGCCCAGGGTGTTCACGTCGAACTGCTTCTGAATCTGCTCGAAGTTCATGGCCTCCAGGGTCTCACTCTCCATCACGCCGGCGTTGTTGTAGAGCACGTCCACGCGGGTATCGCCCAGTTCCTGTTTCAGCGTTTGCACGTCCTCGGCGCGGCTCACGTCGACGCCTTCGATAACGCGCACGCCCAGGTCGTGCAGGTCTTCGCCGCCTTTCTTCACGGCGGACGAGCGGCACACCGCGATAACGTGATTGCCGCGCGCTTTCCAAAGGCGCGCCATGTCATAGCCGATGCCGCGATTGGCGCCGGTGATTACGATGGTCTGGCTCATTGCGTTGGTCCTTGCGGTTGCGTTGCGATGCCCCACAACCTGAGGCTTGGCGGCGTCCGGAGCAACCCGTGCGCCGGCCGCCAAAACAGACTTTTACGTTCGCTGCGCCGCAGTGTTCGGCGCCGGGCGTGGGAACCTGTTACATTCCAAGTCCCTGTCAATTTCCTGGTTAAAAGGATCAACCCATGACTATTTCCACAGGCGATAAGATTCCCGACGTCACCATCAAGACCAATGGCGCCAAAGGCCCCGAGGACCTTTCCACCGGTGAGTTTTTCAAAGGCCGTAAGGTGGTGCTGTTCGCGGTGCCCGGCGCGTTCACTCCGGGTTGTTCCAATACCCATATGCCCGGCTTTGTGGTGGAAGCGGACGAGCTGCTCTCCAAGGTGGATGCGATCGCCTGCCTGGCCACTAACGACGCCTTCGTGATGGACGCCTGGCAGAAAGACCAGAATGCCGAGCGCATTACCATGCTGGCGGACGGCAACGCGGAATTCGTGAAAGCCCTGGGGCTGGAGCTGGACGCCACCGGCGGCGGCATGGGCATCCGCAGCAAGCGTTTCGCGCTGGTCGCCAATGACGGCGTGGTGGAATATCTCGGCGTGGACGCCAAGGGCGTGGAAGACAGCAGCGCCCAGACCGTGCTCAAGCACCTCTGAGCGCGCCGCGGGCTAGTGAAGCTGGTCGGGGTCGCGGGTGAAGCGGTGTGGCGGTAGCGTCACGCCGCTGACCCGCTCGCCGATCAACAAGGTTTCGCCGTGATAGCGTTCACCGCCGGTGACCGTGAACTCAAAGTCATAACGCCGCCACAGCCCCCATTTGCCATTGGCGTCGCGGCGCAGGCGAAGGCTTTTCAGGCCCACGGTCTGGTCGAGCAGCAGCACCTGCTCTTGCTGGCAATGGCGGCGGGTGGCGCGCAACGCCGTTTCGCGCAGGCGCTGGGCGCGCCAGAACAGCGCCGCGCCGATGACCAGGGCGCTCAGTAACAGAAGATCGGTCAGTTCCAGATTCACGGTATATCCGCATTGTGAGTTTGGCGTTCATGGTAAGGGGCCGCGGCCCTTAATGAAATGCAACCGTGCAAGGAGAGAGTCATGGTTGGAATGGTGGAGAAATTACGGCGTTTGTTGCGCGGTGATAGCGCGGCGAGGGCCCCTCGGGACGACAGTCAGGAACCCGATGATAATCAGGCGGTGCGCATTCATCGTCCGTCCGAGGACGGGCCCGTGGCAAGGGGCGAGGAGGGCGCGGCCCACCCCGATGAGGACCCGGAAGACCTGCACCATGGTCGCCGCCGGCTCAAGGAAAGCCACACCAGCCACTGGGACCTGGACTACATGCCTCGCGAAGACATGGAAGAACTGGCCAAGGCGAACCGTAAGTCCGGCGATAAGGACGACAAGAACTAGCGCTTCGGCACTAGTTCTTCAGCCGATAGCCAGTCTTAAAGATCCACCAGATGGTGACCACACAGAGCAGCATGAACAGTACTGTCATGCCCAGGCTCACCCCCACGTTCACATCGGCCACACCGTAGAAGCTCCAGCGGAAGCCGCTGATCAGATACACCACCGGGTTGAACAGCGTCACCGTTTGCCAGAACGGCGGCAGCATGTTCACGGAATAAAAAGTCCCGCCAAGAAACGTCAGTGGTGTGACGATCATCATCGGAATGATCTGCAGTTTCTCGAAGCCGTCCGCCCAGATGCCGATGATGAAACCGAACAGGCTGAACGTCACCGCCGTGAGCACCAGGAAGAACAGCATGGCGAAGGGGTGCTCAATGCCGAAATCCACGAACAGGCGCGAGGTGGCGAGAATCAGCAGGCCGAGGATGATCGACTTGCTGGCGGCGGCGCCCACATAGCCGAGCACCACTTCCACATAGGACACCGGCGCCGACAGCACCTCGTAAATGGTGCCGCTGAATTTCGGCATGTAAATGCCGAACGAGGCGTTGGAGATGCTTTCGTTGAGCAGCATCAGCATGATCAGGCCGGGAATGATGAAAGCGCCGTAACTGATGCCGTCGATCTCCACCATGCGAGAGCCGATCGCCGAGCCGAACACCACGAAATACAGTGAGGTGGAAATCACCGGCGAGGCGATGCTTTGCATCAGGGTGCGCCAGGTGCGGGCCATTTCGAACAGGTAGATGGCGCGGATCGCATGCAGGTTCATTGGCTGTCTCCGGATGCGGGTTGCGTGGTGTCCGTGTTGCCCGGTTTGCCGTTATGGACCAGGTCGACGAAGATTTCCTCCAGCGAGCTCTCCCGGGTGCGCAGATCGCGGAATTCGATGCCCAGCTCGCCCAGGCGGCGCAGCAGGCCGGCGATGTCGCCGTGTTCGTGGCGGGCGTCGAAGCTGTAGACCAGCTCGTGGCCGTCGTCGGATAGCGTCAGCGACATCGGCGCCAGGCTTTCCGGTACCGCGGTCAGCGGCTCGGACAGTTGCAGGCGCAGTTCCTTGCGGCCCAGCTTTTCCATCAGGGTGTGGGTGTTTTCCACCAGAATAATCTCGCCACGGTTGATCACGCCGACCCGATCGGCCATCTCTTCCGCTTCCTCGATGTAGTGGGTGGTCAGAATAATGGTCACGCCGTTCTCGCGCAGGCCGCGCACCATTTCCCACATGTCCCGGCGCAGCTCCACATCCACCCCGGCGGTGGGCTCGTCGAGAAACAGAATGCGCGGCTCGTGGGCCAGTGCCTTGGCGATCATCACGCGCCGCTTCATGCCGCCGGACAGCGCGATGATCTTGTCGTTGCGTTTGTCCCAAAGCGACAGGTCGCGCAGGACTTTTTCCACGTAGTCCGGGTTCTTGGGCTTGCCGAACAGGCCGCGGCTGAAAGTGACCGTGGCCCACACCGTCTCGAAGGCGTCCGTGGAGAGCTCCTGGGGCACCAGGCCAATGGTGGAACGGGCGGCGCGGAAATCGCGCACGATATCGTGGCCGTCGGCCAGGACGGTGCCGCCGCTGGGATTAACGATGCCGCAGATGACGCTGATCAGGGTCGTCTTGCCAGCGCCGTTGGGGCCCAGCAAGGCGAAGATTTCGCCCCGGCGGATTTCCAGATTGACGTCCTTGAGGGCCCGAAATCCTGAGTCATAGGTCTTGTTGAGTTGTTGCACGGAAATGATATTACTCACGACCACTCCTTGAATGTTTTCGTTGCGCGCCCGTTGGGTCGTTCGGGAGCGGCGAAAAACGACACCGTAGTATGCCTGAGAGTACGGTGATCGTGGACGGGACTTTGCAAGCTCAAGTAAGGTTTAGGTCAACAGTAAAAGGTAGAGGAAAAGGCAATGGCACGAATAGCGGTGGCCGATATCGGTAAGGCGCTGGCCCCGGGGGAAGTGGCCCAGCGCAGCGGCGTGGCGGTATCGGCATTACACTTCTATGAAAAGAAAGGTCTGATTCACAGCGTCCGAAGCAGCGGCAACCAACGCCGCTACAGCCGGGACGTGCTGCGCCGGGTGGCGGTGATCAAAGTGGCCCAGCGCATCGGTATCCCGCTGGCGGAGATCGCGCGCGCGTTGGCGGAGCTGCCGGACGGCCGCACCCCGAACGCCCACGACTGGAAACGTCTTTCCGCGCATTGGCGTCATGATCTGGACGAGCGCATTCAAAGCCTGACGCAGCTGCGCGATCAGCTTGACGGCTGCATCGGTTGTGGCTGTCTGTCGATCAACGCCTGCCGGCTTCGCAACCCACTGGATGAGCTGTCCGAAGACGGCCCCGGGCCGCGTTTGCTGGAGCCGGAATAGCGCCGCCGGCTGTAAATTCCGGTAAACAAAAACCTCGGCCGCGTCGGCTTCCGGTATCTTTGGTGGGCACGTACAGCCCGCCACCGGAGGAGAGCCAGCCATGACGTTGTTCGAAGCACTCAGAGAGGACCACGACACCCAGCGCACCCTGCTGGGCCTTTTGGTTAAAACCCATGGCGACAGCGAGGGTCGCGAGGCACTGTTCGAAAAGGTGAAAAAGGCGCTCAGCAGCCACGCCGCCGCCGAGGAACGGGCGTTGTACATTCCGATGATGGAAGTGGACATGACCCAGGAAAAGGCCCGTCACAGTGTCGCCGAACACCATGAGATCGACGAACTGGTGGAAGAACTGGAAGACACGGATTTCAGTTCGCCGGGCTGGCTGGCCGCCGCTAAAAAACTGCATGAGCTTGTGACCCATCACCTCGACGAGGAAGAGCAGGAAGTGTTCCAGCTTGCCGGTCGCGCGCTGAGTGACGACGCCAAGACGCGCTTGGCGGACACCTACCGGGACGAAATGGCCGCCGCCCAATAAACCTCACCGGCCGGCCCTTCAGCATAGCCCCCGGCGAGGACGGAATCAGCGGCCAAGCGTAATCATCTTCAAACCCTGCCTGTCACAGGCGCTGTGATAGAGTTGGAACCATGAGCATCCTGCAACTGCCCCATGACAAGCCCGCGGCCGTGTTGATCGACTGGCACGCCACCCTGGTCAACACCCACGACGCCATGTACCACGCCGTCGACGATGTGCTGCCCAGGCTCAAAGAGCTGGGGCTTTGGGATCGGCTGCTCAAACCGGAAGACTCGAAGACCATCGAGGACGCCAAGCTGGTTAAGTACGTGCGCGAGCACAACAAGCTGCACCCCAAGATCACCGCGCAGCGAAAAATCTCGCGCACCGATATCTTCGAAGTGTTGTTCGGCGCCGACGGCGACGCCAAGCGCCGCATCCACCGGGCCTTCGACGATTGCTATAAAAACTATGTGGACGAAGTCCACCCGCTGGAAAAGGACATCCGCGTTCAGCTGGAACGGTTGCGCCAGTCCGGCGTGCCGGTGGCGTTGATCTCCAATCGCAAGCGTGAGTTTCTTGAGCACGAGTTGCGCATTGTTGACGGCACTGGCTGGGAAGACCTGTTCGACACCATTGTCTGCGGTGACGACGTGGCACACCGTAAGCCGGCGCCGGACATGCTGGTCAAGGCGCTCGACAACCTCGGCCTGACGCCGGCGGAGAACTGCTGGTACGTGGGCGACAGCACCACCGACGTGATCGCCGCCAAGGAAGCCGGCATTACCGCCATCTTCTATAACGGCGCGGGCTGGCCGGATTCCTGGCTGGACAAGATCTTCCCCAACACCGTCAGCCACCCGCATCGCCCGGACGCGGTGGTCACCAGTATCGCCGACCTGGTGCATCTGGCGCGGGTGATGCTCGCCCAGGGCAAACGGGTGGACCGGGCCAGGGGCTAGGCCTGCATCACCCGGCGATTGGCCCGCCGTGAATGTGGCACCATGGTACGATAATTGGTTATTGATGGCCTTCACCACAGGAATAACCAATGAACCAATACGCCGGACCCGCCCCCGAAGCGCGCCTTCATGCCTTCCGTGACGACGCCCTCGGCGACCACGATGCCACCGCTCTGGCCGACTTGTTGCGGCGTGGCGAACGCAGCGCGGCGGAGCTCGCCGACGCCGCCATGGAGCGGATTCAGGCGGTCAACCCGGTGCTGAACGGCCTGGCGCTGGACACCTTTAAAGCGGCCCGCCAGGACGCGGGGCAGCGCCAGCAGGGTGGCGGTGAATTCGCCGGCGTGCCCAGCCTGATCAAGGACAATATCGATGTGGCGGGCCTGCCCACCGGCCACGGGGCCAGCGCCGTGCGGCCACGCAACGCGGCCAAGCACAGCCACTTCGCGCGCCAGTATCTGGACCAGGGTTTCGTGCTGCTGGGCAAAAGCCGGCTGCCGGATTTCGGCTTCAGCGCCACCACCGAATACGCCGGGGCGCCGGCCACCCGCAACCCCTGGGCGCCGGGGTATTCCAGCGGTGCTTCGTCCGGCGGCAGTGCCGCTCTGGTGGCGGCCGGCGCGGTGCCCATCGCCCACGGCAATGACGGTGGCGGTTCGATCCGCATTCCCGCCGCCTGTTGCGGCCTGGTGGGCCTCAAGCCCACCCGTGGGCGGCTGGTGAAATCGGAAGCGTCCCGCTCATTGCCCATCGACATCATCGCCGAGGGCGTGCTCACCCGCAGTGTGCGCGACACCGCCAACTTCTTCGCCGCCGCCGAGCAGTATTACCGCAACCCCAAGCTGCCGCCGATCGGTCGGGTCGAGGGGCCGGGCCGGCGGCGCCTGCGTGTGGGTCTGGTGATGGATTCCATTACCGGCAGCCCCACCTGCCCGCAGACCCGCGCGGCGGTGGAAGACGCCGGCCATCTGTTGGCCGGGCTCGGCCACCAGGTGGAAGAGGCGCCGGTGCCGCTGGAGCGGCGCTTTATCGATGACTTCGTGATTTATTACGGCTTCATGGCGTTCATGGTCAGCACTTTCGGCCGCGCCCTGTTCGGGCCCGGTTTCAAACCCCGGGAGCTGGACGGCCTGACCCGGGGGCTGAACCGCTATTACCGTCGCAACCTGTGGAAGACGCCGGCGGTGCTCTACCAGCTCAAGCGCACCTGGCAGGCCTACGCCCGCTCGTTCCAGCAGTACGACGTGGTGCTGTCGCCGGTGCTCGCTCACACCACGCCGCCGCTCGGCTACCTGAGCCCCAATGTGGACTTTGAGATACTGATCGACCGGCTGATCAAGTACGTCAGCTTCACCCCCGCCAACAACGCCTCCGGCAGCCCCGCCCTGTCGTTGCCGTTGGGCGAAAGCCGCGAGGGTCTGCCCATCGGCGTGCAGTTTTCCGCCCTGCAGGGTGACGAAAAAACCCTGCTCGAGCTGGCGTTCGAACTGGAGCAGGCCCGTCCCTGGCGGCGCATCCAGGACTGAACGCCGCTACGGTTCGCGGTGTTTGAAGAACGTCTGGATGCTGGAAAAATCCTTGCCGCCCAGGCCCTGGTTGCCCAGCGCGGCGTACAGGCTTTTCGCCAGCGAGCCCATGGGCGTGCTGGACTGGCTGGCCAGCGCCGCTTCCAGCGCCAGGCCCAGGTCCTTGTTCATCAGTTTCACCGCGAAGCCGCCGTTGTAGTCGTTGCTGGACGGCACGCCCTCCATCACGCCGGGCCAGGGGTTGTACACCTCCAGCGACCAGTTGCGCCCGGAGCTGGCTTTCATGATGTCGGAGAGCACCGCCGGGTCCAGGCCGTGGTCGGCGCCCAGCTGCAGGGCCTCGGCGGTGCCGATCATGTGCACGGCAAGCAGCATGTTGTTGCAGATTTTCGCCACCTGGCCGGCGCCGT